>NZ_JAQFUL010000039.1:0-47102 GCF_027716265.1 Bacillus cereus group sp. Bc031 | reverse complement strand
CTAGCTAGCTTTTTAGAAAGAATAACGTTTTTTGTCACTTGGGGGTAGTGAAAATTCTTAAGTTGATGGGCATGGGGCAATTACAATGTTCATCGGTTTCTTCGTAGCTGTACTATTCTTCTTCTTCGCTTGTAGTATGACATACTTTAAATGGTTTAACGATAAAGAACAAGATCGTATTCAATTTAAATCGTTAAAGAGAATCGGTATGACAGATAAAGAAATTCGTAAAATTGCAATTCGACAAATGGGCGTTATCTTCTTTATCCCAATTGTCATCGGCGCTATTCATAGTGGATTTGCTCTTCATACGTTAGGAAAAATGCTTTATCTCGATTTACGGAAATCAGGTGCGCTTGTAATTGGAGCATACATTTTAGCTTCTGCGATTTACTTTATGATCGCGCAAAGAGGATATTTAAAACACGTAAAAAGCTAGGGGAATCTCTAGCTTTTTGCCTATGTAGTAAGTTACAGTAGGACGATAGATGAACATTCGGCAACTAGCGCTGCAAAATATAAAAGGAAATTGGCGTAATTATAAAGTATTTTTCTTAAGTAGTTGTTTTGCGATATTTGCGTCTTTTGCATACATGTCCGTCATTGTACATCCGTATATGCAAGAGACGATGTGGTATCAAAACGTACGCTGGGGACTGATCATATGTAATGTTATTATCATTTCTTTTTTCGTCATATTTATTTTGTATTCTACTTCTATTTTCATAGAGGCACGTAAGAAAGAATTAGGATTATATATGTTAATGGGAGCAACGAAATCTAACGTAATTGGCGTAATTATGACCGAGCAAATGTTGATCGGGGTATTTGCTAATATTTTTGGTATTGGGCTTGGCATGATTTTTTTAAAGCTCTTCTTTATGGTGTTTAGTATGTTACTGGGGCTTCCGAAAGAACTCCCTGTCATATTTGACTTGAGAGCAATTGGGGGAACATTTATTGCGTATATGGTCGTATTTGTTGTCTTATCATTTATAAGTGCTTTACGTATATGGAATATAAAAATCATTCGGTTATTGAAAGAATTTCGAGCAGATAAAAAAGAGAAGAAAACATCAATGTGGCTTTGTATATTCGGATTTATTTGTTTAGGTATAGGATATGCGTTAGCGTTACAAGCGACCATACTAACGATAGCGGTCTATTTTTTCCCTGTGTCTATACTTGTCTCTTTCGGAACGTATTTTTCTTTTACACACGGCACTGCTCAAATATTAGAAATAATAAAACGAAATAAAAAGATTATGTATACATATCCGTATTTATTTATAGTGAATCAATTGTCACATCGAATGAAGGAAAATGGTCGCTTTTTCTTTATGCTTTCTATGGCAACGACATTTGTAGTTACAGCAACAGGTACGGTGTTCTTATATTTTTCTAGCATGCAAGATATGTGGCGAGATGGGGGCGCACACTCATTTTCATACATAGAAAAAGGTGTTTCTACCCATGAAGTCTTTGAGGAAGGTACGGTTGAACAATTACTGCATCAATATGGATATGATGATTTTCAATTTATGAGTTTTGTTGGAGTGTATGCATCTTTTCAGACCAATAAGGGAGAAACAGAAGTAGCGCCACTCATTAAAGAAAGTGAATACAATCAGGAGGCAAGAAAACAAAAACAGAAAACGTATCATCCTAAAAAAGGAACAGTCACACTTGTTTATTATAATAAATACAATCATCCGAATGTATATGATCAAAAAGAGATTCAACTACAAGTAATGAATCAAACTTATTCCTTCGTATTTAACGGTCAAAAGGAAGGGGTCCAATTTAACTATCATCCTTCGCACATTAACGGTCTGTTCTTCGTCATGAATGATAAAGACTTTGACAGTATAGCAAATCAGGTTCCTGATTCTGAAAAAATGATATATAGAGGCTATACATTACCAAGTATCGAAAATACGAAAGAATTAAATGAAGATTTACGGAAACATATGAAACAAGATAAAGATCATGCATTTCGAAGTAATATGGAATTTTATGTAACTATGAAAAAGGGCGGCGATATTACTCTATTTGTAGGCTCATTCATTAGTATATTATTTTTCCTTACATCGTGTAGTATCGTATACTTTAAATGGTTTCATAATATTGCATCGGATCGAAAGCAGTACGGGGCGCTTTCTAAGCTTGGAATGACGAAAGAAGAAGTGTGGAAGATTTCTCGCTGGCAATTATGTATGCTATTTTTTGCGCCAATTATAGTAGGAAGTATGCATAGTGCGGTTGCGTTATATACATTTCATAATACAATCTTTATGGATGGTTCATTACGAAAAGTAGGCTTGTTTATTCTATTTTATATTGTTGCATGCATCGTTTATTTCTTTTTTGCTCAAAGAGAATATAGGAAACATTTAGACTAGCAAATGCTAGTCTTTTTTTAATATTCGAAATTTACATAGAAGAATATAAAAAAGTATGGTATAACAGTAAGAAAACGAAAAAGAGGGGAAAAGACGATGATTCGAGTAGGATATTTAGGACCAGAAGCAACATTTACAAATATGGCGGTGAGTCGTTTTTTTCCGGAAGCAGAGCATGTACCGTATCGAACGATTCCAGATTGTATGGATGCAACTGCAAATGGAAATGTAGATTATGCAGTGGTACCACTAGAAAACGCTATAGAAGGTTCAGTGAATATAACGGTTGATTATCTTGTACATGAGCAACCACTTTCTATTGTAGGAGAAATTACAGTGCCCATTCAGCAACATTTACTTGTACATCCGCAGTATGCAGAAGTGTGGGAAGAAGTATATGCAGTGCATTCTCATCCACACGCTATTGCACAATGTCATAAGTTTTTAAATGAAGAATTAAAAGGGATAACTGCTCGAGATATGACATCAACAAGTGCTGCTGCGCAATATGTGAAAGAACATCCTGAAGAAAAAATTGCTGTCATTGCAAATGAAGCAGCTGCAGAGAAATACGGATTAACGATTGTAAGGCGAAGCATTCATACACATAAAAATAATCATACACGTTTCCTAGTACTCCATAAGAAAAAGAAAGCAATACTCTCAAATAATGGAGAAAACCGCGGAGAGAAAACGACGCTTATGATAACGTTACCTGCTGATTATGCAGGGGCACTATATCAAGTGTTATCAGCTTTCGCATGGAGAAAATTAAACTTATCCAAAATCGAATCGCGCCCGATGAAAACGGGTCTTGGAAATTACTTTTTCTTGATTGATGTCGATAAAGCATATGATGATGTATTATTGCCAGGCGTAACGATGGAACTTGAAGCACTCGGTTTTTCTGTTACGGTGCTGGGGAGTTATTCTTCTTATTGGTTATAAGGGGGAGTTAGGTTATACCGTGTGATAGATCAATAAAATCCCACCTATAAATGGTGGGATTCTTTATTTTAACTTCGCAAGACGCTCTTCTAATTGACCACGCCAAACGTCAGCTAGTTCTGGAACAGCAAGAATCTTTTCGATGCCATCTCTATCTTTTCTATTATGAAAATAAATTTCGTTAGAGAACAAGACAGAAACATTGATCGGTTGACGTTTTAGTAATGTGATTTTTGAATCTTTACGTACAGTACCTTCTTGAAGAACGCGGCATAGATAGCCAGTAAATCCAGTTGCTACAATGCGCGGCAGTATGCCAGGGATGCCAAGACGTTTTGAAATCGTGCTACAAGGTACTCTTGCTTGTGTCACCTGAATGATTGCTTCACCTAATTTGTATGTATCTCCGATGCAAACATCACGCTCTAACATATTTGTTACGGTAATGTTTTCGCCAAATGCAGAAGCGGGGAGTGTTGTTTGGAATTCTTCTTCCCATAGTGCGTAATGCTCGTGTGGATACACGCAAACAGCGCGATCAGGTCCCCCATGGTGTTTTAAATCAGCTACATCATCACCAAGGAAGCCATCTTTTGAGAGAAAAGCTTCTTCCGTAGAATCTTTACATATACCTGTTATCATTTCTTTATCTTCGCCATATTTCATTTGTTTCGGTTTGCCAATGCTAAAGTGAACGAGTTCAATTCTCATATTTGATCTCCTTTACAATTGATTACAATATTATAGCATTAAAAAAGCACAGAGAATTATAAAAACTCTGTGCTTTACATTAATAAACGAGAAATCCTGCTTTATCTAAAGCCTCGCAAGCAGCATCTAATTTTTCTTTTGAATCTGCCTCAATAGTATGTAAGTGAATACCGTCTGTTAATTGCGATAGATAGGAAGCATTTGTGTTTTCGATTTTTTGTAAATATTGCTCTACATCAAAGCGATTGCTTACCATGATAGATGCTGTTAAGTCACCGTATACAGGATGCTCAACTTTTACATCTTTAATTGTAACGCCGTGGTCAACAAGCATTGTAAGTTCTTGACGTACTTCTGCTGGCTTATGTTGGCATACAATTACGCGTTCGAAAACTTGTTGTTTTTCTTGTGGTTTTAAATATAAATAGCCTTGAGCAGTCGCAATGATCGGTTCGTTTCGTGCTTTAAGCAAGGAAATATCTTGCACGATAACTTGTCTACTTACGTTTGTCTTTTTCGATAGCTCATTTCCGGATAACGGTTCATTTGCAGCGAGAAGCCACTGAAGGATAAGCTGTCGTCTTTCTTCACCTAAAATCTTTTTTTGTTCATTTTGTTTCATTATGATTTAACACCTCTATAAAATTGATTTCCAATTGTGTGTAGTGCATGAATAGTAGTATCAATTTGATCTTTCGTTGTTTGTTGTCCGAAAGAGAAGCGGACATATTGTTTTGCCTCTTCATACGTTTTTCCAATTGCAAGCATTGTTTTCGAAGGTTCTTGTTTACCAACTTGGCAAGCACTTCCGGTAGAAATGGCAATACCGCGGCGATTACATTCTAGCATTGTATATTGGCCTTCTATTCCTTTTATTGTAACCCCAATAATATGTGGTAAACAAGAAGTAGAATGACCTTCTACTTCAATTTTTAGTGGAAGTGTTCGTATTTGCTCTAAAAAGTAAGATCGTAACCCTTTAAAACGTAAACTTTCTTCTTGTTGATTTTTTAATATATTCTCAGCAGCTGTTAAAAAAGCTGCGATGCCAGGAACGTTCACTGTACCTGGACGAAATCCTTTTTCGTGAGAAGTCCCCGGAAATATTTGTGTCCAGCGAACTTGCGGATTGATATAGCAAGCGCCAACACCCTTCGGTCCGTATATCTTATGTGCTGAAACAGAAAGACTATCAATCCCCATCTCAAAAACATGGATAGGAAGTTTACCAAAGGTTTGTACACAATCTGAATGAAATAAAACGTTATATTTTTTTAAAAGTGCCCCAATCTCTGCGATATTTTGAACGGTTCCGATTTCAGAGTTTCCGTGCTGTATACTTGCTAGAACAGTATCTTCTGTAATAGCTTCTTCTAAATCTATTAAACGAATGAGTCCATTTTTATCAACAGGAATTTCAGTAATTGTATACCCTTTTGATTGTAAGGATTGAAAATAACTTCGAATGGATGCATGTTCCATAGGTGTCGTAATAATATGCTTCTTATTTTGGGCATTGAGAAGGGACTGAATCGCAAGGTAGTTCGATTCTGACCCACCGCTCGTGAAGAATATCCCTTGTTCCTTTCCGCCAATCATTTCGGCAAATGTTTTTCTACAAACTTGTAGTAAAGAAGAGGCCGTTCCTCCAATATCGTGTAAACTTTGTTCATTTCCGAAGTATTGCGATGCTGCTTTCGTATATGTTTGTAATGCTTCCGCGCTCATAGGTGTAGTAGCTGCATAATCAAGATATATCATCATGTAAGTTCCTCTCTCTAGTAAGAGTTAAATTTCTTTTATTTTTTTAAATGGTAGTGAAAATAAGAATTATAAAAAAACTCTTGTCATTATTTTAAAACTATGTAAATATAGGTGTCAAGACAGTTGAAAAGTGTAAAGTAGGAGGCAACAATTATGCCAAGTGCAGATGTCTTAATTATTGGAAGTGGCGTTGCGGCACTTCGTGTTGCAAAAGAGATTTGTCACGAAAAGAATGTGATTATTATCACAAAGAAAACGAATCGTAATAATAATACATATTTAGCGCAAGGTGGAATTGCCGCAGCCGTAGCTACATATGACAATCCAAATGATCATTTTGAAGATACGTTAGTAGCAGGATGTCATTATAACAATGAAGATGCGGTTCGTTATTTAGTTGAAGAAGGGCCGAAAGAAATGAATTATCTCATTGAAAATGGAATGAAATTTGATGGAGATGAAACGGGCCCTCACCTTGGAAAAGAAGGTGCACATCGGAAGCGGCGTATTTTACATGCAGGTGGCGATGCAACAGGAAAGAATTTATTAGAGCATTTCATTCAAGAAGTAGTTCCGCATGTTACGGTAGTGGAACAGGAAATGGTGCTTGATTTTATTATAGAAAACGAAAAATGTGCTGGAGTTTTAACGCGAGATAGTGAAGGGAAGTTGAAGCGTTATGATGCAGATTATACGGTGTTAGCCTCAGGCGGGATTGGTGGTTTGTATGCTTTTACTTCTAATGACAAAACAATTACGGGTGATGGACTTGCGATGGTGTACCGCGCGGGTGGGGAGCTTGTAGATTTAGAATTTGTACAATTCCATCCAACGATGTTATATGCGGGCGGGCGATGCTGCGGTCTCGTCTCTGAAGCAGTCCGCGGTGAAGGAGCTGTCCTTATAAACGGAAAAGGGCAGCGTTTTATGATGGATATACATCCAGATCATGATCTCGCACCGCGTGATGTAGTGGCAAGAGCGATTCATGAACAGCTTTTGTCGGATGAAAAAGTATATTTGAATATCGAGTCTATTCAAAATTTCGAAGAACGTTTTCCAACTGTATCAGCATTGTGTAAAAAGAATGGTGTTGATATTACTAAAAAACGCATTCCAGTCGTACCCGGTGCTCATTTTCATATGGGTGGCGTGAAAACAAACATTGATGGGGAGACGTCTATTCCAAATTTATATGCAGTCGGTGAAGTAGCTTGTAATGGGGTTCATGGAGCAAATAGATTAGCGAGTAATTCATTATTAGAAGGTCTTGTGTTTGGAAAAAGAATAGGACAGCATCTTTTAACGAAAGCGACAAAAGACAGATTGAACAACTTTGCTGAGAAGGAAAAGAAGTTTATCGTTCTGAATCATTTGCCGACGAAAGAAGAAATACAAGAATGCATGATGAAATATGTTGGGATTGTGCGAACAGAGCAAAGTTTATCTTATGCAAAGAGATGGCTTAGTAAGTACGGTGTTCGAAATATGATATTACAACATGATGTTCTTACAAATGAAGAGATAACGCTTATGAATATGTTAACAGTTTGTGAGCTTATCGTCGTATCAGCTTTGCAAAGAGAAGAAAGCATTGGTGGCCATTATCGAAGTGATTACCCACATAGAAATAGCGTAAACAAAGAAATCGTTCGAGTGAAAAGAAAACTACAACTTGTGTAATGAGGGGAAGAGGGGCTTTATGAATACGATAAAGGTTAAAGAAGCATTAAATCGATTTTTTCTAGAAGATATAGGAGAAAGAGATGTAACATCTCAGCTTATTTTTCCAGATAATTTACTTTCAAAAGGAACGTTTCTTGCAAAGGATACAGGAGTCTTTGCGGGACGTTTAGTCATTGAAGAAGGGTTTAAATTAATTGATGAGAGAATTAAAGTGGAGCTTCATAAAAAAGATGGAGATCTTGTAGAAAAAGGCGAAATAATTGCAACTGTCCAAGGACCAATCGCATCGTTATTAACGGCAGAGCGCGTTATATTAAACGTTATCCAGCGTATGAGTGGGATAGCGACAATGACATACGAGGCTGTTCGTGCCTTAGATAGCAGCCATACACGCATTTGTGATACGCGAAAAACGATGCCAGGGCTACGTATGTTTGATAAGTATGCAGTTGTATGCGGAGGCGGATTTAATCACCGTTTCGGCTTATATGACGGTGTCATGATCAAAGACAATCATATTGCTTTTGCTGGTTCTATTACGAAAGCTGTTACATCGGTGAAAGAAAAATTAGGACATATGGTGAAAGTAGAAGTAGAAACAGAAACTGAGGAACAAGTGAGAGAGGCTGTAGCTGCTGGTGCGGATATTATTATGTTTGATAACCGTACGCCAGATGAGATTCGAGAGTTTTCAAAGATTGTACCAAGTGCCATTGTTACAGAAGCTTCAGGAGGTATTACCATTGAAGATTTATCGAAATACGGAAAAACAGGGGTAGATTATATTTCACTTGGAGCGTTAACACATTCAGTGAAAGCACTTGATATTAGTTTCAATATTGAGGCGTAAGGAAAGTGGTTTAGAGGGGGAGAAAGAAATATGAGTATTTTAGAAAAAGTACAACCGATTGAAACGATGTTACCAGAGCGTTATTACACGATGTCAACAGAAAATATGGAAAAGCGGGTTCGTGAAATTAAAGAAAAAATGGGGGAAACGCTATTTATTCCAGGACATCATTACCAAAAAGATGAAGTGGTACAATTTTCTGATGCAGCAGGAGATTCACTTCAGCTTGCGCAAGTTGCAGCGAGCAATAAAGAGGCGAAATATATTGTATTTTGCGGTGTACACTTTATGGCAGAAACAGCAGATATGTTAACGACAGATGATCAAATTGTTATTTTGCCAGATATGCGTGCAGGGTGTTCGATGGCAGATATGGCAGATATTGAACAAACAGAAAGAGCGTGGAAAGAGCTCACAAAATTATTTGGAGATACGATGATTCCGTTAACGTATGTAAACTCTACGGCTGCAATTAAAGCGTTTTGTGGTCGTAATGGCGGAGCAACAGTAACTTCTTCTAATGCAAAACAAATGGTATCATGGGCTTTTACGCAAAAAGAGCGTCTCGTTTTTTTACCGGATCAACATTTAGGAAGAAATACAGCGTATGATTTAGGTATCCCGTTAGATAAAATGGCAGTATGGGATCCACATACTGATTCATTAGAGTACGATGGAGATATAGAAGAAATCCAAGTGATTTTATGGAAAGGACATTGTTCTGTTCATCAAAACTTTACAGTGAAAAACATTGAGAACGTACGGAAAAATCATCCGGACATGAATATTATTGTACATCCGGAATGTTGCTACGAAGTTGTAGCTGCTTCGGATTATGCAGGTTCAACGAAATACATTATTGATATGATTGAAGCGGCTCCATCCGGAAGTAAATGGGCGATTGGTACAGAAATGAATTTAGTGAACCGAATTATTCAACAACATCCAGATAAAGAAATTGTTTCACTTAACCCCTTTATGTGTCCGTGTTTAACGATGAACCGAATTGATTTGCCGCACTTATTATGGGCACTTGAAACGATAGAAAAAGGAGAAGAAATTAACGTCATTAGCGTAGATAAACAAGTAACTGAAGAAGCGGTTCTTGCATTAAATCGTATGTTAGAGCGTGTGTAAAGCAGCGGATTCCCGTTGCTTTTTTTCGTACATATAATCATAACGAGAACAAAATGGGCATACATTGTTTTGAAGAAATCATTGCGATTATCTTATACTTATTCCGCTTCTAATGATATCGAAAATCGAAGAAGTGATACAAGTGAAAAGAGGTTAACGTTATTTAGAAAGGGTTACTTCATGAGATTTGTTACTTATAGATAAGTTATACAGGAGGGGGAAAATTTGAAAATTCATATCGTGCAAAAAGGGGATACCCTTTGGAAAATTGCGAAAAAGTACGGAGTGGATTTTGATACGTTGAAAAAAACAAATACACAACTTAGCAATCCAGATTTAATTATGCCAGGTATGAAAATTAAAGTACCATCAAACAGTGTACACGTAAAACAGCATGCTGGAGCAGGTTCAGCACCTCCAAAACAATATGTAAAAGAAGTGCAACAAAAAGAATTTGCAGCAACGCCAACGCCGCTTGGAATAGAAGACGAGGAAGAAGTTACGTATCAATCAGCACCAATTACACAAGAGCCTGCCATGCAACAAACACAAAAAGAAGTGCAAGTAAAACCACAGAAGGAAATGCAAGTGAAACCACAAAAAGAAGTACAGGTAAAACCACAGAAGGAAATACAAGTGAAGCCACAAAAGGAAGTACAGGTGAAACCGCAAAAAGAGGTGCAAAAAGAACAGCCAATTCAAAAAGAAAAACCAGTTGAAAAACCGTCAGTGATTCAAAAACCACCTGTTATAGAAAAACAAAAACCAGCGGAAAAAGAAAATACGAAGTTTTCGGTAAATGTGTTACCGCAGCCGCCGCAACCACCAATAAAAACGAAAAAAGAATATAAAATTTCAGATGTAATTAAAAAAGGAAGCGAGTTAATTGCTCCTCAAATTACTAAAATGAAACCTAATAACATCATTTCTCCGCAAACGAAAAAAGACAATATAATATCACCGCAAGTAAAGAAAGAAAATGTAGGGAATATCGTATCACCACAAGTGAAGAAAGAAAACGTAGGAAATATAGTATCACCGCAAGTGAAGAAAGAAAACGTAGGAAATATAGTATCACCGCAAGTAAAGAAAGAAAACGTAGGAAATATAGTATCACCGCAAGTAAAAAAAGAAAACGTAGGAAACATAGTATCACCGCAAGTAAAGAAAGAAAATGTAGGAAACATAGTGTCGCCAAATGTATCGAAAGAAAATGTAGTGATTCCACAAGTAATACCACCAAATATTCAAGTGCCAAATATAATGCCAATTATGGATAACAATCAGCCACCAAACATCATGCCAATCATGGATAATAATCAGCCACCAAACATGATGCCGATCATGGATAACAATCAACCACCAAACATGATGCCGATCATGGATAACAATCAACCACCAAACATCATGCCAATCATGGATAACAATCAACCGCCAAATATAATGCCAATTATGGATAATAATCAAATGCCAAATATGATGCCGATAATGGATAACAACCAAATGCCGAATATGATGCCAATTATGGATAACAATCAAATGCCAAATATGATGCCAATCATGGATAACAATCAACCACCGAATATGATGCCATATCAAATGCCGTACCAACAGCCTATGATGCCGCCGAATCCGTATTATCAACAACAAAATCCATATCAAATGCCATATCAGCAAGGAGCACCGTTTGGACCGCAATATACGTCTATGCCAAATCCAAATATGATGCCGATAGATAATAATATGCCGCCGCTCGTGCAAGGAGAGGAAGATTGTGGATGCGGAGGAGAGAGTAGGCTATATAGTCCGCAACCTGGAGGGCCACAATACGCGAATCCTTTATATTATCAACCAACTCAATCCGCATATGCACCACAGCCAGGAACGATGTATTATCAACCAGATCCACCAAATGTATTTGGGGAGCCAGTTTCAGAAGAAGAGGATGAAGAAGAAGTTTAAAAAAGGTGGGATGATTCCCACCTTTTTTGTATGTAGATTCGTTCTGGAAACGGAAGATTTACACCAAATGTTAGAAAATCTCCAGTGAAATATTAACAGTGTAAAAACCTTCTCTGTTACTCATCATAAGAGGGAGCTTTTCAGAAGAGAAGTTCATTCTAACAGAGGGGGGGGGGTTTGTATTGAATACGAAAGTAAAAGTGATTGCTGCTTCTTTGTTAGTTACTAGTGCATTAGCTGCATGTGGTACACCAAAAAACAATGCAATGGATGGACGTAACTACAATTACGAGCGTACATCTTATAATGATACACACCAGTATCGTGATAATGTGACGCGTAACGATCGTTATACAGACTATGTAACATATAGAAATGGTCGTAACGATACAGGATATAACTATTACCGTGATGTAAATTACAACGGTCAAATTGCTAATCCGCATCCAACACGTAATATTACAATGAACAATTCATACATTAACAATGATGGTAAAACTGCAGAAAGAATTACAAATCGTGTGAAACGTATGAATAACGTAGACCGCGTATCTACAGTTGTATATGGAAACGATGTGGCGATTGCGGTAAAACCACGTAACACAGTAACAAATGAAACGGCAATGGCGAACGAAATTCGTCAAGCTGTTGCAAATGAAGTTGGAAACAGAAACGTATATGTTTCTGTAAGAAATGACATGTTTACTCGTGTCGATGCAATGAGTACACGCTTGCGTAACGGTACAGTTACAAACGATTTTAATCGTGACATAGTGAATATGTTCCGAGATATTCGTTACGGTTTAACTGGTACAGTGCGATAGCAAAATAAAAGAGGAAGGATAGCCCTTCCTCTTTATTCATCGTTGTCTTGTAAACGACGCTTTTTTATAAAATAACTAACGAAGTAAGAGACTAAAAAGCATATGAAGAGAATGCTACCTGTTAAAATAGCTTCAAAGAGAGGTCTTTCTGGACTGAAAATAATATAAATAATAGCCATAATAATTCCAACGATAAGGGAGCGAAAGACAAGTTTATAGTAAGGAATTAATTGGATGTCCTTTTTGCTTTCTTCTACATCAATTGAAACGCTTAACTGTAAATAACTAAGCACAATACTCGTAAGAATAAATAATAGCCATAATGGAGATTTCGTAATTTGATCTAGTCCTTCAGTGAATCCGATATAGCCTAAAATTCCAATTATACCAAGTGATTGAAAAAGAAAGGCAATACGTATATTTTTTAATGTTTGCAGAATGAGACGTTCATCTTTTATTTTTTTCACAATATCCATCTCCTGTTTATGATGATTTCGCTGTTACATTAATTGTAACATATATATTGCATTTATTAATTTATAATTTACATATAATTTATTTGGATGAAAGAGGAAATAAAATATTTTTATAAACATGTTGCACTTATACTTTATTAATGTTATATTAGCAAAGCGATGAGCTAATTTACGTAAGACGAGAGATATGCTTAAGTGCTAAACACGCGAATGTGGTCGCCTGGTCTCTCGCCGTAAACGCATCAAGACGCCTGCTTTGCAGGCGTCTTTCATTTTATATGAATGTAAAGGGAAGAATGGAGGAATCCAATCTTCCCTTTTTTATTTGAATAAAAGTCGGAATATAAATAGGAATAATTGAACTCTATAATTCTTGATGTGAGCAATCTATGAATTAGGGATAAAACCCCCATTTCCGGAAAAACTACTAATGAAAGTATGATCTTGCCTAAAAGAGGTGAACGGAAATGAAATGGATACTGATTGCGATGCAAGCTTTCGTTATAATGTTTTGTTTCGTTTATGGAACGAATGCGAAGGCGGAAGGGCCAGTACCAAAAGTAACAGAGAAAGACCCTCAAGTTACAATTTTATTAGAGCGAATGTATGTTGATGGAGAAGTAAGTGAGGAAATCTTTACAGAAAAAGTAGCAGACTTAGAAAAGTTTTTACAGCAATATAAAGAATGGCAGCTCGTTGATCGTGATGATGTACAAATCGTATTACAAAAGAAAGTTGACGATATTTCTCCGTTATTAAAAACGAGCGGTTATTTTGGAGTGTCAGAGGAAGGGATATTACAAATTTTCAAAGGTGTACCGAAAAGCGATAATGCGATTCATTCCTTCTTTCAAATTGATATGAAAAAGCTTGAGAGTTATGAGCGTGCGAAATTGAAACGTGGTATTCGTATTAAATCAAAAGAAGGTTTTGTGAAGACGATTGAAAAAATGAAACAATATGCAGTGCAAAATAAGAAAAAAAGCAGCTCATGGTGAGCTGCTTTTTTTCTTATTTATTTTTATCTAAAATTTGTTTTGCGATTTCATCGATTAGCATATCTTTTCCGATTGGATTGAAAGCTTTCGTATTGAAGATTTCGTTTGATACTTCATATACGTGATTGTTTTTTACAGCTCTATTGTCTTTCCAAACGGCACTGTTTTTGTAGTCTTCGTAAACTTTATCAGCTTCACCGCCAAAGTTTACAATAAACATTTGGTCAGGTTGGAATGCAACAAGACCCTCTAGCGATACTTGCGCCATCGTTTGTTTTAAATCTGTACCTTTTGTTGCTGGAAGTTTTAAGTCGTTAAAGATGATGTCACCGTACCCGAAGCTACCGTATACACGGAAGTTTTGTGGTGTAACTGCGATGAACATAAAGCTCTCATCTTTTGTTTTCTCTTTAATCTTTTTAGATAAAGAGTCGGCTTTTTTATCGTAGTCTGCAATCCATTTGTCGGCTTTCTTTTCTTCGTCAAATAGTTTACCTACTTCTTTAAACTTACCGCGCCAGTCTTCTAAGTTTGTTTCTAGAACAACTGTCGGTGCTACTTTTTCTAGTTGATCATAAATTTTTAATTGACGATTGTTCAAAATAATTAAGTCTGGTTTTAAAGCAGTAACAGCTTCTAAATCAACTTTAGGTGCCCAATACCAACCTACTGCTTTTACTCCGTCTAGCTTTTCTGTCAAATGCTTTTGGATTTTATCTTTATATGTATTTGCTGTACCAACAGGTTTGTGTCCAAGAAGTAATAATTCTTCTGTTGAGCCCGATAAATCAACAATTCTCTTTGGATTTACTGGAATTGTAGCTTCCCCTTTAGCGTGTTTTACAACTTTTGTTTTCGGTTGTTCTTTTGCTTTTGATTCTTCTTTTTGAGAAGAACAGCCAACGATAGAAAGAACAACTAGCATAATAGTAAATAAAATAAATAGCTTACATTTCATCCTGATGTAACCCCTTTAATTAGTATTGATAATCATTATCGACTTCTGTATATTAATGTGCTTCATGCTTTCTGTCAATGGAAAATAACAGAAGTTTCAAATAGAGAACATTTGTTGGGGTAGTCTCGCTTTTCTATCATTAAATATGTTAAAATGGAATACATGATTTAAGAGGGAGAGATCGTATTTTGTTTGAATATGTTACAGGTTACGTGGAGTATGTAGGACCGGAATATGTCGTAATTGATCATAATGGAATTGGTTATCAAATTTTCACACCGAATCCGTATGTATTTCAAAGAAGTAAGCAAGAAATCCGTGTCTATACATATCATTATGTGAGAGAAGATATTATGGCGCTTTACGGGTTTAAAACACGTGAAGAGCGTTTATTATTTACAAAGTTGTTAGGCGTGTCTGGTATTGGACCAAAAGGCGCTCTTGCAATTTTAGCTTCTGGTCAAACAGGACAGGTCGTTCAAGCGATTGAACATGAGGACGAGAAGTTTTTAGTGAAGTTCCCGGGCGTAGGGAAGAAAACAGCGCGCCAAATGATTTTAGATTTAAAAGGAAAACTAGCAGATGTTGTACCAGATGCATTTGTTGATTTATTCTCAGATACAGAACGTTTTGATGAGAAGAAAGGTTCTTCAGCTGAGCTTGATGAGGCGTTGGAAGCTCTGCGCGCACTTGGATACGCGGAACGAGAAGTTTCTCGCGTTGTACCAGAGTTATTAAAAGAATCATTAACGACGGATCAGTATATTAAAAAGGCACTTAGTCTTTTACTAAATGGTAAGAGGTGAGTATAATGGACGAACGTCTCCTTTCAGGGGAATCAGCATATGAAGATGCGGATTTAGAATATTCATTACGGCCACAGACGCTCCGTCAGTATATTGGCCAAGATAAAGCGAAACATAATTTAGAGGTGTTTATTGAAGCGGCGAAAATGCGTGAAGAGACGCTAGATCACGTGCTTTTATATGGACCACCAGGTCTTGGTAAAACGACGCTTGCGAATATTATTGCCAATGAAATGGGCGTAAATGTTAGAACAACTTCAGGACCGGCAATTGAAAGGCCAGGTGATTTAGCGGCTGTTTTAACAGCACTTCAGCCAGGGGATGTATTATTTATTGATGAAATTCATCGTTTGCATAGATCAATTGAAGAAGTACTATATCCTGCAATGGAAGATTTTTGCCTTGATATTGTAATTGGAAAAGGACCGTCAGCAAGGTCTGTACGTTTAGATTTACCGCCATTTACATTAGTTGGAGCAACGACGCGTGCGGGAGCATTATCAGCGCCATTACGTGACCGTTTCGGTGTACTTTCAAGATTAGAGTATTACACAGTAGATCAGCTTTCTGCGATTGTGGAACGTACAGGAGAAGTATTTGAAGTTGAAATTGATTCATTAGCTGCACTAGAAATTGCAAGACGTGCTCGTGGTACACCTCGTATTGCGAATCGTTTATTACGACGTGTACGAGATTTCGCACAAGTTCTGGGTAACGGAACGGTTACGATGGAAATTACACAAATGGCGTTAGAACTACTGCAAGTAGATAAATTAGGTCTAGATCATATTGACCATAAATTATTGCTTGGTATTATTGAGAAGTTCCGTGGTGGTCCAGTTGGATTAGAAACGGTTTCGGCAACGATTGGAGAAGAATCTCATACGATTGAAGATGTGTATGAGCCGTATTTATTACAAATTGGCTTTTTACAACGAACGCCAAGGGGGCGAATTGTAACGCCACTTGCATATGAGCATTTCGGAATGGAGATGCCAAAAGTATGACGGAGATGCCAAAATTGCTTATTACAGCAGGGATCTTACTTATCGTTGTTGGCTTAGCTTGGAAGTTCATTGGAAGACTTCCAGGCGATATTTTTGTGAAAAAAGGAAACGTTACCTTTTATTTTCCTATCATTACATGTATTGTGTTAAGTATTGTATTATCTTTTATTATGTATATAATAAATCGATTCAAATAAGAAATAGGTGGATATAGTTATGGATATTAATCTGTTTGATTTTCATTTACCAGAAGAACTTATTGCACAAGTCCCATTAGAAGAGCGTGAAACATCAAGATTAATGGTGTTAGACCGTGAAACAGGCGATATTGAGCATAAACATTTTACAGACATTCTTTCTTACTTACATGAGGGGGATTGCTTAGTTTTAAATGAAACGAAAGTAATGCCTGCTCGTCTGCATGGTGTGAAAGAAGATACAGGCGCACACATTGAAGTACTTCTTTTAAAACAAGAAGAAGGCGATAAGTGGGAGACGCTTGTTAAGCCAGCGAAACGTGTAAAAGAAGGAACTGTTATCTCTTTTGGCGAAGGAAAATTAAAAGCAACTTGCACAGGAACTGCAGATCAAGGTGGACGTCAGCTTGAATTTTCATATGACGGCATCTTCTATGAAATTTTAGATGAACTTGGAGAAATGCCACTTCCTCCATATATTAAAGAGACGCTAGAAGATCGCGATCGCTATCAAACAGTATATGCGAAAGAAATCGGTTCAGCAGCAGCGCCGACTGCAGGACTTCATTTTACAGAAGAGTTACTGGAGAAGTTAAAACAAAAAGGCGTTGAGTTAGCATTTATTACACTTCACGTAGGGCTTGGAACATTTAGACCAGTTTCTGCTGATACGATTGAAGAACACCATATGCACGCAGAATATTACCATATGTCTGAAGAGACGGCGGCATTATTAAACCGTGTAAGAGAGAATGGTGGACGTATTATTACGGTAGGTACGACTTCAACTCGTACGTTAGAAACAATTGCGACAGATCATGACGGCAAGCTTTGTGCTGCTTCTGGTTGGACAGACATTTTTATGTACCCAGGTTACGAATTTAAAGCAATTGATGGTTTAATTACAAACTTCCATTTACCGAAATCAACATTAATTATGCTTGTAAGTGCATTTGCAAACAGAGATAATGTACTTCATGCTTATAATGAAGCAGTAAAAGAAAAATATCGTTTCTTTAGCTTTGGTGATGCAATGTTCGTTGCCTCTCACGCTAAAATGGGAAACAAATAAAAGGAGTAAATTATGACAGCAATTCGTTATGAATTTATTAAAACTTGTAAACAAACAGGTGCCCGTTTAGGACGTGTACATACGCCACACGGTTCATTTGATACACCAACATTTATGCCAGTTGGTACGCTTGCAACAGTTAAGACAATGTCACCAGAAGAATTAAAAGCAATGGATTCTGGCATTATTTTAAGTAATACGTATCATTTATGGCTACGTCCAGGTCACGAAATCATTCGTGAAGCAGGCGGTTTGCATAAATTTATGAACTGGGATCGTGCAATCTTAACGGACTCTGGTGGTTTCCAAGTATTCAGTTTAAGTGACTTCCGTCGCATTGAAGAGGAAGGCGTTCATTTCCGTAACCACTTAAATGGAGATAAATTATTCTTATCACCAGAAAAAGCGATGGAAATTCAAAATGCATTAGGTTCAGATATTATGATGGCATTTGATGAGTGTCCACCATTCCCAGCTACTTTTGAATATATGAAGAAATCTGTAGAGCGTACAAGCCGCTGGGCAGAGCGTTGCTTAAAAGCACATGAACGTCCACAAGATCAAGGTTTATTCGGTATTGTACAGGGTGGGGAGTTCGAAGAGCTTCGTCGCCAAAGTGCAAAAGACCTTGTTTCAATGGACTTCCCTGGTTACGCGGTAGGTGGTTTATCTGTAGGTGAGCCGAAAGATATTATGAACCGTGTACTTGAGTTTACAACGCCACTTCTTCCAGATAATAAGCCACGTTACTTAATGGGAGTAGGTTCTCCTGACTCGTTAATCGATGGTGCAATTCGTGGTATTGATATGTTTGACTGCGTACTTCCAACTCGTATCGCTCGAAATGGTACATGTATGACAAGTGAAGGCCGCCTTGTTGTCAAAAATGCGAAATTCGCAAGAGATTTCGGTCCGCTTGATCCAAACTGTGATTGCTATACATGTAAAAATTACTCTCGTGCGTACATTCGTCACTTAATGAAATGTGATGAAACGTTCGGAATTCGTTTAACGTCTTATCACAACCTTCATTTTCTGTTAAACTTAATGGAGCAGGTGAGACAAGCTATTCGTGAAGACCGTCTTGGCGATTTCCGCGAAGAATTCTTTGAACAGTATGGCTTTAATAAACCGAATGCTAAAAACTTCTAATACATAATTTAAAAGGAGGAACAAAAGATGAATCCAGGTATGATGAATATCGTTATGATCGTTGCGATGTTTGCGATTTTCTATTTCTTATTAATTCGCCCGCAACAAAAACGTCAAAAAGCAGTTGCTCAAATGCAAAGTGAGTTAAAAAAAGGTGATGCTATCGTAACAATCGGTGGCTTACACGGTACAATTGAATCAGTAGATGAGACGAAAATCGTTATTAAATCTGGTGGTTCACACTTAACTTTCGATCGTAATGCGATTCGTGAAGTTGTGAAAAACTAATAAGGAAGGCCCTGCATGAAATGTGCAGGGCCTTTTTTTAGTTATTTTGTTTGGACATATTTACACCGAAAATGCCACCAAGTGTACTCGCGCCCATTAATGCTAATTGGTAAAGTAACTGCGAGTTCGATAAAGTTTGAGAGAAGCCTAAATAGTTAACTAGAAAAACAAGTATAGTGAATGTAAGTCCTGTTGAGAAGCCTACTAGCCAACCTTTCCCTTGTGCTTTTTTGCCGGCAGTAAACCCAGATATAAGCATAGATAAAAGTGCTAGTATAAAAATAGTAACAGCTAATGTTCCTTCATTCATATCTGTAAATTTTAATAAAAGAGCCATAATCATGCTAGTAACTGTTGCGAGAATTAATAGGATAACGATACCGAAGCCGATTGCAGTTGATAATTTTTTCGTTCCATCCATTTATACATTCCCCCTTTTTAATACAAGCATATTTTCCTTTTGCCTAAGTTAGACTATTTTCTTTTTTATAGGGGAGTCTATACGTAAAAAGGAGATGTAAAAATGGAATGGGTATCAGTAATTGGCCGGACGATGCTGTTGTATATTATCATCTTAATTATTTTTCGTCTTATGGGTAAACGTGAGATAGGAGAATTAAGTGTATTAGATTTAGTCGTATTCATTATGCTTGGTGAAATGGCTGTAGTCGCAATTGAAAATACGGATAAATCACTTTGGCATCAATTAGTTCCGATGGTCTTTCTTATGTGTATACAGATCATTTTGTCTGTCATTTCTTTAAAGTTTCAACGATTTCGGCATTTAATAGAAGGAGAACCAGCAATCATTATTAATGCTGGAAAAATTGATGGAAAAAAGATGAGAAACCAGCGATATAATATAGATGATTTAATGATGCAATTAAGAGAGCAGGGAGTCGGAGATATTAGGGATGTAGAATACGCTATTTTAGAACCATCTGGGAAGTTATCTGTCTTTCAAAAACAAAAAGGCGGGCAGGATGCATTGCAGTTTACTCTTCCCCTTATTATCGATGGAGAAATTCAATCGAATCATTTACAAATGATTGAACATACAGACGAGTGGCTTGTTGAAAAATTAAAAAACTTAGGCTATAACGATGTAACACAAATTTTATACTGTAGTTTTCAAAATGGAAAATTTTTTGTTGATTTGAAAGAAAACTAGAGGCTTACTATATGGAATAGTAAGCCTATTTACTTCAAAAATGAAAGTTTTCGAATGATAGGGAGACGACTTAACTCTTCTTTTCGAATGAGCTTGAAAATGAAGAGGAGCACAATATAAACGAGTGTTGTTAAAGTGATTTCCCATAATGTTTGTACGCCAAGTGAATGAGAGAAAACTATATACTTATGAAGGTAAAAACCGAAGGAGCCTGCGATACCGATGGCAAGTCCGCCAAAAATATAGTCTTTTGCGTAAATGGTAAATGTAATTTTCTTTAAAACAGTAGCATAATGAAGAAATGTTACTGTTACGATATTTGCTGCAATTGCAAGGGCAACCCCCATCATTTGAAACTCTGGCCTTGAAGCTAGTACAAAAATAACGATTAATTTCACGATTGCACCAATAAATGTATTCATCATGGCCGCACGTGCTAAGTTTAAAGCTTGTAAGACAGAGGTAAGTGGACTTTGAAAATAATGAAATAAAAAGCAAGGTGCAAGAAGCTGGATGAACGCTGTTGCACTATCCGACCCATACATAAGAGTTAAAACAGGAGAAGCAAATACGTATAATATAACGACTGACCACCCGCCAGTAATGAGTGAGATTCGAAGAGCTTGTTGTAAGCGGTGTTCTACTAATTTATGTTGTCTTTTTGCCATTGCCTCGCTAATAGATGGAACGAGTGCTGTCGAAAGAGCGTATGTAATAAAGGCTGGTAGTGAAAGAAGCGGGAATGCATACCCGTTTAATATACCGTATTGCTGAGTTGCGACGGAGGCAGCAACGCCGGCAATCGCTAAGCTTTGCATAACGACGATAGGTTCAAAAAAATAGGAAACGGAACCGATTAAACGACTTCCTGTAGTTGGAAGTGCAATATCCATAAGAGAATAAAATGTCCCCTTGCTTTCCTTTACAGTAGTGAAAAATCCAGAGCGTATAGATAAATGTTTTTCACGCTGGAATAAAGTGAGTAAAAATAATAACGATGCCACTTCACCGAGAACGGCTGATAACATAGCACCAGCTGCAGCATATTCTACGCCGTAAGGTAAAAATAATTGAATACATATAGCGATAATTGTAATGCGGACAATTTGTTCTATCACTTGGGCGTAAGCGCTAGGTTTCATATTTTGTTTCCCTTGGAAATAGCCACGTAAAACAGAAGAAACAGCAATAACAGGAACGACAGGCAAAATGGCCATTAATGGATAGTACGTTCGTTCATCAGTTAATAATGTTTTTGCTAAAATAGGTGTGAGGAGCATAATTCCAATTGTTAAAATGATACTAATAACAGATGTAACAGCTAATGATACTGTTAATATTTTTTTAACCTTTTGTTTATCATTCACAGCTTCTGCTTCTGCTACAAATTTTGCGATTGCGACAGGAAGACCGATTTGTGTTAATGTAATTGCTAGAATAAATGTAGGGACGGCCATCATATAAAGGCCAACGCCTTCTTCTCCTAAAATACGTGCCATTACAATACGATTAATAAATCCTAGAATTTTGGTAATAAAGCCGGCTATCATTAAAATAAATGCGCCTTTTAAAAAGCTTTGTCTCGTCATGGTCTTCTCCTACCTTCTCAAAATCAGTGGAATGATTTACAATAATTTATATGCACGTACGAGACAAGAATGACAAGCATTTAAGAGAGTACTCTTGAAAGTAGTTATTGCTGTCCATTAGAGCGGGATTAAAAGCGACTTTTCGTGCTGAAATAAGAAGGAGATGTTATATATGTTAGATAGAGAGGCTTTGGTAGAATCATACCGCGGACAGTTACAAGTCGTTTTAGAAAGTAAAGTAGAAGAGTTCCAAATGTTCGGCTACGACCGAGTAACCGATGATGACATTTGGAAGTTTCTTAAAGTGAAAAAGTGGAAGAAGATAGACAGTGACGTTAGATTGTATGAATTAGTTAATGACGTATTAACAGTAACAGCTAATGAATATATGACGTATTTAACTGTTGAAGCATATCAAGCCCCGCTTTGGTCATTTGATGAATATGAAAATAAATAACCGACTGCAATTGGTTTGTTCTTCCTTTTGCAGTATAATGATAGGTATTGATAATGAGGAAATAATTATGTCTAAGATCATATATAAAGGAGGTAGTGAAGAGAGAAAACAAATAATGAAAGTGTAGGTAATGTGAAAAACTTACCGACACAGCTGGTGAGGAACTAGCAAAATTATAGAAAGGAAGTCTACTAACTAGGCGTATGCACACGTGTAAAAGTGAATCGTAAAAGATTTATTTGAAGTGTTAGTAGCGGAAAGAGGGTACATATGGCAAAGCGTGGTACAAGAATTGCCGCCTTTTTCCTCATCGTTTTATTAATCGGTGGAGTAATTGGTGCGGCAGGAAAAGACATAGCAAAAGGAATTAGTCTAGGACTAGACCTTCGCGGTGGTTTTGAAATTCTGTATGAAGTAAAACCAGCCAAAAAAGGTGATAAAATCGATCGAGATGTACTTGTAAGTACAGTAGGTGCTCTTGAAAATCGTGTCAATGTTCTCGGTGTAAGTGAGCCGAACATTCAAATCGAAGGGCAAGATCGAATTCGTGTACAGCTTGCTGGTGTACAAGATCAGCAAAAAGCACGTGAAATGTTATCAACACAAGCGAAATTAACATTTCGTGATGTAGATGACAATCTTCTTATGGATGGAACGGATTTAAAAGGTGGCGGAGCGAAGCAAACATTTGATGAGCAAGGCCGTGCGAGTGTAGGTCTTACACTAAAAAGCGCTGAAAAATTCCGTGAAGTAACTGAGAAAATTTCAAAAATGCCACCACCAACGAATTTAATGGTAATTTGGCTTGATTTTGAAGAAGGAAAAGATTCGTATAAAGCAGAATCTGCAAAACCGAATCCGAAATTCTTATCAGCAGCAACAGTAAGTCAAGTATTTAACCAAGCTGAAGTATCTATCGTAGGTGGAAACTTCACAGTTGAAAGTGCAAAACAACTTTCATCTTTATTAAACGCAGGTGCACTTCCGGTTGATTTAAAAGAAATGTATTCAACATCTGTTGGAGCGAAATTTGGTCAACAAGCGTTAGAGCAAACAATTTTCGCTAGTGCGATTGGTATCGCTCTTATTTTCTTATTTATGCTTGTATTCTACCGTTTACCAGGACTTGTAGCGGTTATTATGTTAGGTCTATACATTTTCGTTACATTACTTGTCTTTAACTGGATGCATGCAGTTCTTACGTTGCCAGGTATTGCGGCGTTAGTGCTCGGGGTAGGTATCGCAGTTGATGCGAATATTATTACGTACGAGAGACTAAAAGAAGAACTGAAAATTGGTAAGTCAATGATGTCAGCATTCCGTGCTGGTAACCATCGTTCATTAGCAACAATTTTAGATGCGAACATTACAACACTTGCAGCAGCTGGTGTATTATTCGTTTACGGTAATAGCTCTGTAAAAGGATTCGCAACAAGTTTAATTGTAAGTATTTTAGTCGGTTTTATTACGAACGTATTCGGTACTCGTTTCTTACTAAGTTTACTTGTAAAGAGCCGTTACTTCGATAAAAAACCAGGATACTTTGGTGTGAAACAAAAGGATATTATTCCGTTAACAAAAGGTGTAGTACATCCACCAACGAAATTTGATCGTATTAACTTTGTAAATGTCGGTCATAAATTCCTTATCTTCTCGATTGTAGTTGTAATTGCAGGTGCAATTATTTTACCAATTTTCAAAATGAATCTTGGTATTGACTTTGCGAGTGGTACACGTATCGACCTGCAATCAAAACAATCAGTTACTGTGTCTGATGTTCATAAAGATTTTAAAGAATTGAACATTGACGTGAAGGAAGAAAACATTGTACCGACTGGAGATGACAATAAGGGATTCGCAGTTCGTACATTAGGTGTTCTATCAAAAGATGAAATTGCGAAAACAAAAACATTCTTCCACGATAAATATGGTACAGATCCAAACGTAAGTACAGTTTCGCCGACAATTGGTAAAGAAATTGCAAGAAATGCATTTATCGCAGTATTAATTGCTTCTGCAGTTATCATTTTATACGTAAGTATTCGATTCCGATTTACGTACGCATTATCTGCAGTGCTTGCATTATTACATGATGCATTCGTTATGATTGTTATATTTAGTATTTTCCAATTGGAGGTAGACTTAACGTTTATCGCTGCCGTGTTAACAATCATCGGTTATTCTATTAATGACTCAATTGTTACGTTTGATAGAAACCGTGAATTATACAAACAGAAAAAACGAGTTCGCGATATAAAAGACTTAGAAGAAATCGTAAATGCAAGTATTCGCCAAACGCTTGGTCGTTCGATTAACACCGTATTAACAGTGTTATTCCCAGTAATTGCACTGCTTATCTTCGGTAGTGAGTCACTACGTAACTTCTCGTTTGCGTTACTTGTTGGACTAGTTGTAGGTACGTATTCTTCTGTTTTCGTTGCTTCTCAAATTTGGTTAATGCTTGAAAACCGTCGTTTGAAAAAGGGCAAAAACAAGAAAAAGGTTGAGAAAGTAGAATCTGAACCGCAAGTATAAAAAAGATGATGTCTCTTTATGAGGCATCTCTTTTTTCGTTTGTGGATACAATAAGATAGTTACTTTAAAATGATGAAATGGAAGAAAGTGGTGATGTTATCGCTGTTTTTGTTACAATAAAGTGAAACTTTAATCAGTGGGGGTTTTCTTCATCCCCCACTGATTATTAGCCTTCACCAATCGGACTTTAATGGGCAGTTGATCCCCCCTAAATTTTTTGCTTTCACTGAATTTTGAGGTAGGGGTCTTACTGCCCATTAAAGTGGGATAAAAAGATAGGTTAAGAAAAGAAGGGATTTTAATGATGGAAAAAGATGAACGTTTTAAACAGGCCGAGTTTGGTGCTATTGTCGGGATCGTTGGTAATATTATATTAGCGACTATAAAGGCGGTAATTGGTTATATTGGGAACAGTAAAGCGCTTTTAGCAGATGCGGTGCATTCTGCATCAGATGTAATTGGTTCGCTAGCTGTACTGTTTGGGTTACGAGCAGCAAAGCAGCCGCCCGATGAAGATCACCCGTATGGTCATGGTAAAGCGGAATCGATTTCAGCGATTATTGTTGCAGTATTATTATTTATTGTGGGAATCGAGATAGCGATTTCGTCCATAAAAGCTTTTTCACAGGAACTAGAACCGCCGAAAGGGATTACAATTTTTGCTGTCGTTCTTTCAATTATCGTGAAAGAAGGAATGTTTCAATATAAATTCCGATTAGGGAAAAGGGTAAATAGTGATGCAATTATTGCAAATGCATATGAGCACCGTTCAGATGTGTTTTCTTCAATTGCAGCTTTAATCGGTATTTGTGCAGCGATTATTGGTGGTAAGTTCGGGTTAGATTGGCTTGTGTATGCCGATCCAATTGCAGGATTATTTGTTTCACTTCTCGTTGCAAAAATGGCATGGAGTATTGGGGCAGAAGCAATTCATGCAACGCTTGATCATGTTCTTCATGAGGAAGATGTTATTCCGCTTAGAGAAGCAGTACTTCAAATAGACGGTGTAAAAAAAATTGGTTCTTTATACGCAAGGGAACATGGTCATTACGTTATTGTTGATATTAAAGTTTCTGTAGATCCATACATTACTGTAGAAGAAGGGCATCGCATTGGAAAGCATGTGAAAGAAACGCTTATGAAACAAGATAACGTACAAAATGTGTTTGTACATATAAATCCGTATTCTCCAAATTAAACGTTATTAACATTTTAGTATATAGATATTGCATTGTAGTTTGCATGATATTGTCACCCCTTAATCTGTCTTGTATAATGAACAGGTTAAGGGGTGATTTCGTGTTACAACCGAAGACGCGTTGGAAAGAAAAAGAATATAATGGCGAGCGAGTGAGTGAATTAGCAAGTAAATTACAATTATCACCACTTGTCGTTTCGTTATTCCTCGGTAGAGGATTAGATACAGAAGATAAGATTTTAGATTTTTTAAATACAGAAAATCAAGAATTTCATGATCCATTTTTATTAGAAGGAATGGATAGAACGGTAGAACGTGTAAATAAGGCGATTCAAAATGGAGAGCAAATATTAATATTTGGTGACTACGATGCGGACGGAGTAAGTAGTACGACTGTATTATATCTTGCCTTACAAGAATTAGGTGCAGACGTAGAATTTTATATCCCAAACCGTTTTACAGAAGGTTATGGACCAAACGAAGAAGCATTCCGTTGGGCGCATAGCGCGGGATTCTCACTTATTATTACTGTTGATACTGGTATCGCAGCTGTACATGAAGCGAAAGTAGCGAAGGAACTTGGGATAGATCTTATTATTACAGATCACCATGAGCCGCCACCAGAATTGCCAGAAGCACTTGCGATTATTCATCCGAAATTAGATGGCGGTGTGTATCCGTTTCACTATTTAGCGGGCGTTGGTGTTGCGTTTAAAGTTGCGCATGCACTACTGGGCCGTGTACCAGAACATTTATTAGAAATTGCAGTAATTGGTACAGTAGCCGATTTAGTATCACTTCACGGTGAAAATAGATTGCTAGTGAAGCGCGGTTTAAAACATATGCGCATGACGAAAAATATTGGACTAAAGGCGCTATTTAAAGTAGCTAATGTTTCGCAAAGTGAAATTACAGAAGAGAGTATTGGCTTCTCAATCGCACCTCGTATTAATGCAGTTGGACGTTTAGAAGATGCTACGCCGGCTGTACATCTTTTATTATCAGAGGATCCGGAAGAAGCGAAAGAGCTGGCTGAAGAAATTGATGAACTGAACAAACTGCGAAAAGATATTGTAAAGCAAATTACAGAAGAAGCTATCGCTGAGGTGGAAAATAATTTCCCGCCTGAAGACAATAAAGTATTAGTGCTTGCAAAAGAAGGATGGAATCCAGGTGTAATTGGAATTGTTGCTTCTAAATTAGTTGAACGTTTTTATCGTCCAACGATTGTATTATGCATTGATCCTGTAAAAGAAACTGCAAAAGGTTCAGCGCGTAGTATTGCAGGATTTGATTTGTTTGCAAATTTGTCAGATTGTAGAGAGTTATTGCCACACTTCGGAGGACATCCGATGGCAGCGGGAATGACGCTACATATGAATGATGTAGATGAATTACGCCGCCGTTTAAATGAACAGGCAGATACAATTTTAACGGAAGAAGATTTTATTCCAATTACAGATGTCGATGCTTTTTGCAAAGTGGAGGACGTAACACTTGCAGCAATTGAAGATATGCAAAAGTTAGCGCCATTTGGTGTTGGAAATCCAAAGCCACGTATTGCAGTGAAAGATGCGGAGTTAGAAAGTATTCGTGCAATCGGATCAGACGGTTCTCATTTAAAGATGTCTCTTCGTGATGGACAAGCAACATTGGATACAATTGGATTCGGTTTTGGTGCGTACGCGAAAGAAATTTCTCCAGTTGCAAAAGTATCTGTAATAGGAGAAGCGTCTATCAATGAATGGAATAATTTTAAGAAGCCGCAATTAATGGTGCAAGATATTGCTGTAGAGGCATGGCAATTATTTGATTGGCGTAGTATGCGTAACGTAGAAGCAAATTTAGCAGAACTTCCGAAAGAAAAAATCACGATGTTGTATTTTTCTAAAGAGGTATTGAATAAATTTTCTTTAGAAGACTATAAAGAGCATATGATGCATGCATCAGAAGTAACCGAGTTAGATGAGCAATACATCGTGTTACTTGATTTACCAAAAGGAACAGATGAATTACGAGATCTATTTAAAGTTGGGTTCCCGTCGCGAATTTATACGCTATTTTATCAAGAGAATAATCATTTATTTAGCACTGTTCCAACGAGGGATCACTTTAAATGGTACTATTCATTCTTGAGCCAAAAATCACCATTTTCTTTAAGGCAATATGGAGAACAACTATGTCAACATAAAGGTTGGTCAAAAGATACAGTAAATTTCATGACACAGGTGTTTTTTGAGTTAGAATTTGTTACAATAAAAGATGGCGTCATTTTTATGGCAGACAAAAAACAAAAGCGTGATTTAATTGAATCGAACACATATCGTGAGAAAATGAACCACTTACAATTAGAAAAAGAATTGGTTTATAGCACATATCAGCAACTATATACATGGTTTAAAACGATTCGTAATCATAAAGAAGTAGAACAGTTAGGGTAAAGGATTTGTATTTACAAACCTTTTAGATCTGAGGAGGATTCAGAAATATGGATTTCAAGCAACATATCGCAATTGTACCGGACTATCCAAAAGAAGGTATTGTGTTTAAAGACATTACACCGTTAATGAACGACGGTAAAGCATACAAAGCAGCAACAGATGCAATCGTTGAGTATGCAAAAGAGAGAGACATCGACCTTGTAGTAGGTCCAGAAGCTCGTGGCTTTATTATTGGTTGCCCAGTTTCTTACGCATTAGAAGTAGGATTTGCGCCAGTTCGTAAATTAGGAAAATTACCACGTGAAGTAATTACAGTTGACTACGGTAAAGAATATGGTAAAGATGTTTTAACAATCCATAAAGATGCAATTAAGCCAGGCCAACGCGTATTAATTACAGATGATCTATTAGCTACAGGTGGAACAATCGAAGCGACAATTAAGCTAGTTGAAGAGCTAGGCGGAGTTGTAGCAGGAATTGCATTCTTAGTAGAACTTACTTACTTAGATGGTCGTAAAATGTTAGATGGTTACGATGTATTAGTATTAGAAAAATACTAATCGCTATATAGGTAAAACTACGGTGATAAGAAGTACCCGTGAATCTCTTGGAGAGGAGCGGGTACTTTTGTATAATTGAACAAAAAATTATGGTGAAATGTCAGTAAAATCTTTTCCTTTTCACAATTCACAATCATTGGGTTATAATGATAGAATATAATTTATTCTATTTAATAAAGATAAAGTCAATTTTCAATAAAAGGTGATTCGATGGCAAATGAGCAGGTACTAACAGCTGAACAGGTACTCGAGAAAGCAAGTCAATATTTAGTGGATGAAGATATTGAGCTAGTAGCACGTGCCTATGAATATGCACGCGATGCGCATAGCGAACAATACAGAAAATCGGGTGAACCATACATTATTCATCCAATTCAAGTTGCAGGTATTTTAGTTGATTTACACATGGATCCAGCTACAGTATCAGCAGGTTTCTTACATGATGTAGTAGAAGATACAGAGATTACATTAGAAGATATTGAACGGGAATTTAATAAAGAAATTGCTATGCTTGTTGATGGTGTGACAAAGCTTGGAAAGATTAAATATAAATCTCATGAGCAACAACAAGCAGAAAACCATCGCAAAATGTTTATTGCAATGGCTCAAGATATTCGAGTTATTTTAATTAAACTAGCTGATCGTCTTCATAACATGCGTACATTGAAACATTTGCCTCAAGAGAAGCAGCGTCGCATTGCGAATGAAACGTTAGAAATCTTTGCGCCTTTAGCACATAGACTCGGAATTAGTACTATTAAATGGGAGCTAGAGGATACGTCACTTCGCTACTTAAATCCACAGCAATATTATCGTATTGTAAATTTAATGAAGCGTAAACGTGCAGAACGTGAAGAGTATTTAGACGAAGTAATGACTGGTATTCGTGAGAAATTAGACGAAGTTGCAATTCAACCTGAAATTTCTGGAAGACCAAAACATATTTACAGTATTTATCGTAAAATGGCACTGCAAAATAAACAATTCAATGAAATTTACGATTTATTAGCTGTACGTGTCGTTGTAAATAGTATTAAAGATTGTTATGCAGTACTTGGAATTATTCATACGTGCTGGAAGCCGATGCCAGGTCGTTTTAAAGATTATATTGCAATGCCGAAAGCAAATCTATATCAATCTCTTCATACGACTGTAATTGGACCGAAAGGTGATCCGCTTGAAGTGCAAATTCGTACGAAAGAAATGCATGAGATTGCAGAATTCGGGATCGCGGCACACTGGGCGTATAAAGAAGGAAAAACAGCAGAAACAACAGGTACATTAGAGAAGAAACTTACATGGTTCCGTCAAATATTAGAATGGCAAAATGAAGCTTCTAATGCAGAAGAGTTTATGGAGTCGTTAAAAATTGATTTATTCTCTGACATGGTATTCGTCTTTACACCGAAAGGCGATGTAATGGAATTACCACTTGGATCTGTTCCAATTGACTTTGCATATCGTGTGCATTCAGAGATTGGGAATAAAACAATTGGTGCAAAAGTAAACGGGAAAATGGTGACACTTGACTATAAATTAAAAACAGGTGACATCATTGAGATTTTAACATCGAAACATTCGTATGGACCAAGTCAAGATTGGGTGAAACTTGCTCAAACATCTCATGCAAAAAACAAAATACGTCAGTTCTTTAAGAAACAACGTAGAGATGAAAATATTGAAAAAGGCCGTGAACTTGTTGAGAAAGAAGTGCGTAGCCTAGAGTATGAGATGAAAGAAGTGTTAGCGCCTGACAATTTAAAACGAGTTGCTGAAAAATTCAATTTTGCAAATGAAGAAGATATGTTTGCGGCAGTTGGATATAATGGTATCACTGCATCGCAAATTGTTACGCGACTAACGGACAAGTTCCGTAAGCAACGTGAAGAAGAAGAGATTGTTGAAGTTAAAGAAGTTCGTAAACCGATGAAAATTCGAAAATGGGATTCTGGCGTTAAAGTAAGTGGTGCAGATAATTTATTAATTCGTTTATCAAAATGCTGTAACCCAGTACCTGGTGATGATATCGTTGGGTATATTACGAAAGGCCGAGGCGTATCGATTCACCGCCGTGACTGTGTAAATGTTCATACAGAAGAAGCTATAGAACGTTTATTAGAAGTAGAGTGGGAAGGTAGCCCTGAAAAAGAAATTGAGTATAACGTTGATATTGAAATTTCAGGTTACGATCGCCGTGGTTTATTAAACGAAGTATTACAAGCTGTTACAGAGACGAAAACGTACATTTCAGCAGTTTCTGGTAGAAGTGACCGTAATAAGATGGCAACAATTAATATGTCAATCTCTATTCGTAACTTACAGCACTTGAAAAAAGTAGTAGAACGCATTAAACGTGTTCCAGAAATTTATGCAGTACGACGCATGATGCATTAATAGGGAGTGTAGAAAAGATGAGAGTTGTTTTACAACGATCAAAAGAAGCGTCTGTCACAGTAGACGGTGAGATCGTAGGACAAATTCCGTTCGGTTTAACATTACTAGTTGGCATTACGCATGAAGATACAGAAAAAGATGCAACTTACATTGCAGAAAAAATTGCGAACTTACGTATTTTTGAAGATGAGAGCGGAAAGATGAACCATTCTGTACTTGATGTAGAAGGACAAGTTCTATCCATTTCGCAATTCACATTATACGGAGATTGCCGCAAGGGAAGACGTCCAAACTTTATGGATGCAGCTAAACCTGACTATGCAGAGCGTTTATATGATTTCTTTAATGAAGAAGTACGTAAGCAAGGATTGCATGTAGAAACAGGGAAGTTCGGAGCAATGATGGATGTTTCTTTAATCAATGATGGTCCGGTTACCTTAATTGTGGAAAGTAAATAGTGTTGCAAGAAGAGAGGGGATGAGCCCCTCTCTTCTTTTATGGTTTTTAATGGTATATTTTGTTAATTGTTGTTATGATAGTTAAGAAAATAAACGATATAATCGGGGGATTATGGGAGGTAAAACTTATGGAAACATTTGTACTCGTTCATGGAGCATGGGATGGCGGTTATGTTTGGAAAAAACTAGCTGAACTTTTAAGGGAAGAGGGTCATAGTGTATATACTCCTACATTAACTGGACTTGGGGAACGAACACATCTTATGCAACCTAATATAGGGTTGAAGACATTTATTCAAGACATTGTTAATACTATTAAATATCAGGGTCTAAAAGATGTAATTTTGGTAGGACATAGTTATTCTGGTATGGTAATTACAGGGGTGGCAGAAGTAATTCCCGAGTTCATTAAGGAGCTAGTATACGTGGATGCAATGCTTCCGGAAGATGGTGATTCTGTTATGGATATTTCTGGACCGGAAATGGCCGCGCATTTTATAGAAGAAGTAAAAGCATACGGGGAGGGATGGCGTGTTCTTCCTAGAAATACAATAGATGAGAGAAAATCAGCGATGCCATTGTTGGCTTTTACACAATCGGTTGAAATAAAAAACTTTAAAGCACAATGTATACCGCATATATACGTAGAAGTAAAGGATAATCCAGAACATTGGCCAATGACGTCTATCTTTTTAGAATCAGCAAAAAAAGCAAGAGATAGAAAATGGGAGGTTTTTTCTATTGAAGTTGGTGGGCATTGGGTAATGGAAACTAATCCAGAGGCATTGGTCCGTATATTGAATCAGAGTGTAGAAGTAATTTAATGTATGCTTTACTTCCTATAGAAGAAATGGCCGCGCAAGTTGTATTACATGTAATGTTAGAAATTCTCGTAATTGGGGTAGGTATTGTATCGTATCGTTATATTATTTGAAGCATCATATGCTAGCAAGTGGACTAGCTCATTGTTATAAATCCAATACTAATGTTTATTTTGAGTCAATAGCTTTTTCGTTTATGTATAACTCTCTAATCAATATGGAACAATAAAAAGTAAAACATCCATATTGAATGTGAGGGATATACGTATGCGTATGAATGAAAAAGGGCATTCTGTTACAAATGGTGCAAATCAACTGTTTAACGTGAATTTTCATGATTTTATTTCAAAAGAGCAAAACAATACTTCAATGGAGCTTGCTTCTGAGTTTGGCATTTCTCTTCAAGATGTAAAGCGTCTAAAGAAGCAGATTGAACGCTCTTAGAGCACTTGACAATCCTACTGAACAAACGTATAGTAATTTTATATTTACATATGAATATAACCTTTGATAGAGAAGAGTAAATGAGACACACATGGAAAGAGAAGAAATGTCTTAGGCTGAAAACATTTCTACATGATGACTGATTGAATGACACTCTAGAGGTTTCAACTTGAACGGCGTATACGCTTAGTAGGGATGAACGCACATTTAAGCGTTATTAAAAAAGTGGAAGCATACGTGCTTCAATTAGGGTGGCACCACGGGTATAATACTCTCGTCCCTACTGTTCAAACAGTAGAGGCGGGAGTTTTTTTATTTTTATTAAGATTAAAACAATTTGAGGAGGAACTGAATATGTCTATTCAAATCCCACGCGGAACGCAAGATATTCTTCCAGGTACTGTTGAGTTATGGCAGTATATCGAAGGGCAAGCACGCGAAATTTGCCGTCGTTACAATTACAAAGAAATTCGTACACCAATTTTTGAACACACTGAGCTATTTTTACGTGGTGTTGGTGATACGACAGATATCGTACAAAAAGAAATGTACTCATTCCAAGATCGTGGAGAGCGTAGTTTAACATTACGTCCAGAAGGTACTGCACCTGTTGTACGTTCTTACGTTGAAAATAAAATGTTCGGTGACGCAACACAACCGACGAAATTATACTATATCGGCCAAATGTTCCGTTACGAAAGACCACAAGCAGGTCGCTATCGTCAATTCGTACAATTTGGTATTGAAGCAATCGGCAGTAACGATCCTGCAATTGATGCAGAAGTAATTGCACTTGCTGTAGAGTTTTACCGCGGCATGGGCTTAAAAAATATTAAAGTTGTATTAAACAGCTTAGGTGATGCAGCAAGCCGTCAAGCACACCGTGATGCATTAATCGCACACTTCGAGCCACGTATCGGCGAATTCTGTTCTGACTGTCAATCTCGTTTAGAAAAGAACCCTCTTCGTATTTTAGATTGTAAGAAGGACCGTAACCATGAATTAATGGGAACAGCACCATCTATTACAGAATACTTAAACGAAGATTCAGCAGTATACTACGAAAAAGTTCAAGAACTATTAACGATGATGGATGTTCCATTTGAAAAAGATCCGAACTTAGTACGTGGTTTAGACTACTACCAACACACTGTATTTGAAATTATGAGTGAGGCAGAAGGTTTCGGTGCTATTACTACATTAAGCGGTGGTGGACGTTACAACGGACTTGTACAAGAAATCGGTGGACCAGAAATGCCAGGTATCGGTTTTGCGATGAGTATTGAACGTTTAATTATGGCACTAAAAGCTGAAAACATTGAATTGCCAATCGAACATAGCATTGATTGTTACGTTGTAGCGCTTGGTGAAAAAGCAAAAGACCATGCTGCAAAAGTTGCATTTGATCTTCGTAAAGCTGGATTATCAGTTGAAAAAGATTATTTAGATCGCAAAATGAAGGCACAATTTAAATCAGCAGATCGTCTAAAAGCGAAATTTGTAGCTGTATTAGGGGAAGATGAGCTAGATAAAGGCATCATTAACTTAAAAGATATGGCAACAGGCGAACAAGAAGAAGTAGCATTAGATGTATTTGCTTCATACGTAGCAGAGAAATTAATATAGGGGGAACTTACAGTGGCTGAAAGAACGCATGCATGTGGAAAAGTAACAGTAGAAGCAGTTGGACAAACAGTTCAATTAAAAGGTTGGGTACAAAAACGCCGTGATTTAGGTGGATTAATCTTTATCGACTTACGTGACCGTACAGGTATCGTACAAGTTGTATTTAACCCAGAAACATCAAAAGAGGCGCTAGAAGTAGCAGAAACAATTCGTAGCGAATACGTATTACACGTAGAAGGTACAGTTGTTGAGCGTGGTGAAGGCGCAATTAATGACAATATGGCAACGGGTCGTATTGAAGTACAAGCAACGAAAGTAAACGTATTAAATGCAGCGAAAACAACGCCAATCATTATTGCTGATGATACAGATGCATCAGAAGATGTGCGTTTAAAATATCGTTACTTAGACTTACGTCGTCCTGTAATGTTCAATACATTCAAAATGCGTCATGACGTAACAAAAACAATTCGTAACTTCTTAGACACAGAAGAGTTCCTAGAAGTGGAAACACCAATTTTAACGAAGAGCACGCCAGAAGGAGCTCGTGATTATTTAGTACCAAGTCGTGTACATGATGGTGAGTTTTATGCATTACCACAATCTCCACAGCTATTTAAACAGCTTCTTATGGTCGGCGGATTTGAGCGTTACTATCAAGTAGCACGCTGTTTCCGTGATGAAGATTTACGTGCGGACCGTCAGCCAGAATTTACGCAAATCGATATTGAAGCTTCATTCTTAACACAAGAAGAAATTTTAGATATGATGGAGCGCATGATGACGAAAGTTATGAAGGATGCGAAAGGTGTAGAGATTAGTGCACCATTCCCTCGTATGACTTACGCTGATGCAATGGCTCGTTACGGTTCTGATAAGCCAGATACACGCTTTGAAATGGAACTAACAGACTTATCTGAGTTTGCAGCAGGTTGTGGATTTAAAGTATTTACAAGTGCTGTAGAAAGCGGCGGACAAGTAAAAGCAATTAATGCAAAAGGTGCTGCGAGCAAATACTCTCGTAAAGACATCGATGCATTAACTGAATTCGTAAAAGTATACGGTGCAAAAGGTTTAGCTTGGCTTAAAGTGGAAGAAGACGGCTTAAAAGGACCGATCGCGAAATTCTTCGGTGAAGAAGATGCAAACGTGTTAATGAATACATTAGAAGCTACTGCTGGTGACTTATTACTATTCGTAGCAGATAAGAAGAGCGTTGTTGCAGATAGCTTAGGTGCACTTCGTTTACGTCTAGGTAAAGAGCTTGAGTTAATTGACGAAAGTAAATTTAACTTCCTATGGGTAACGGATTGGCCGCTTCTTGAGTACGATGAAGATGCAGATCGTTACTTCGCAGCTCACCACCCATTCACAATGCCATTCCGTGAAGATGTTGAGCTATTAGAAACAGCACCAGAAAAAGCACGTGCGCAAGCATATGACCTTGTATTAAACGGTTATGAGCTTGGTGGTGGATCACTTCGTATTTACGAGCGTGACGTACAAGAAAAAATGTTCAAAGCACTTGGATTCTCACAAGAAGAAGCGCAAGAGCAATTCGGATTCTTATTAGAAGCATTCGAATACGGTACTCCACCACACGGTGGTATTGCATTAGGTTTAGACCGTCTTGTTATGTTACTTGCAGGTCGTACGAACCTTCGTGATACAATTGCATTCCCGAAAACAGCAAGCGCAAGCTGCTTATTAACAGAAGCTCCAAGCCCAGTTGCAGAAGCACAGCTTGAAGAGTTAAACTTAAAATTAAGCTTAAAAGAAGAGAAGTAAGAATAGGGTCTAGATGGTTATACTAATACCATCTAGGCTTTTTTTGAGAGGTTGTTTAAAAAGTCCGGTTCAGATAACTGTCGCATCTCGTCGTTACGTATGCTAGTCTGGTGCTCGAGTAGTAAAGCTACACTGCGCTCCTCCTGGCTTCAGCGCCTCGATCTGCTCGGTTCTCTAAATCCTCCTTTTTAAACGTGTATTTAGGAAGAAACAAAATCCCGGTTTACACTATGTTTTTATTTTCAAAATATGTATTTTTAGGAATTCTATAACTTTTTCTATACAAATAGTCGGAAAAACGCTAGAATACATGGTAGACCATTTTTGTAATAGGAGTGTAGAGCTGAATGTTACATCAATTTTCACGTAATGAATTAGCCTTCGGTAAAGAAGGACTTGAAATATTAAAAAATAGTACAGTCGGTATTTTAGGAATTGGCGGCGTAGGTTCTTTTGCAGCTGAAGCGTTAGCACGTTCTGGAGTTGGGCGTCTCGTATTAGTAGATAAAGATGTTGTAGATATTACAAACGTAAACCGTCAAATTCACGCTTTAGTATCTACTGTAGGACGTTCAAAAGTAGAATTAATGAAAGAGCGTATTGCAGACATTAACCCAGAGTGTGAAGTAATTGGACTAGAAATGTTTTACACAGATGAAACATATGAAGAGTTCTTTAAGTACGGTTTAGACTTTGTAGTGGATGCATCTGATACGATTACGTTCAAAATTCATTTAATTAAACAATGCTTACGTCGTAAAATTAAAATTATCTCAAGTATGGGTGCAGCAAATAAAATGGACCCAACTCGTTTCCGTATTGCGGACATCTCTAAAACACATACAGATCCAATTGCGAAAGTCATTCGTACGAAGCTTCGTAAAGAGGGCATTAAAAAAGGTGTAAAAGTTGTCTTCTCTGACGAAAACCCAATCGTAATTCATGAAGAAGTACGTAAAGAAATTGTACCAGACGAAAATGCAAAAATTCGTAAAGCGAAATTACCACCTTCATCAAATGCATTCGTACCATCTGTGGCAGGCTTAATTATGGCAAGTCACGTTGTACGTGAACGCATTAAAAATGTAGAAGTGAAGCGTGTAGGGCAAGAATAAAATGAAAGCATATATCCATTTCGGATATATGCTTTTCTATTATATTTTAAAGAACTGCTGATATTTGCAATACTAATACTTCAAGTGTAAGTAATCCTAATAAAAAATAATCATATTTGTTCGATTTATAAGCTGACGTCTTTTTTAAACTATGAATGGTAAAAAGACCTAATATTAGGACGAGAATGCCAAGCGTTATTTTGAAGACTATTAATGAAATAGCAATCATCTCCCTTCGATCGTATATATTCATATTAACATTTAAGTAAAATATATCCAATTAATCTTAGGTATTTATTTTTATAACAAATCGACTTATTTTGTCAACATTTGTCGGTAAATCGATATTCCTTGTCGAATAGTCGATATAATTAAAAATCGTTGATATATTGTAAGTTACGATAGATATATTCGAAAAATCGTCGATATAATTTCATTTACCAATATGCTATCCACCGAAGAGACAAAAAAAGGATGTCACTTAGCCGGAAAATTGGGCTAGGTGACATCCTTTTTTAATTCTCTGCAGAATAAATAATATCTAAATTTCCATTTTGATCTGTCTTGAAAATGGGAGCGATCTGCTCTTCTTGTTCTTCAACTGAAACGAGTTTTCGAGCACGATCCATAATTCTAACGAGCATTGCATAATCTTCTTCGATTGCTTGTTGTTTTTTTGTGAGTGCGGCTAATTTAGTTTCAAGCTCATCATTCGTTTTTTGCAAGGAAGTGAGCTGAGTTTGTAATACTTCATTTTCAGTTTGTAACTTTGCGAGTGAAGGATTATTGTGCTCTAAGTTTTGCAAAAACGAGATGACATTTTGCATTGTAAGTTCTTGTTTACTTGGTACAATATCTTCTGAAAACTCAGCATCGATTACGAGTTGTTTCGTTTTTGTGAACTGATCTTTTTCTATTTTAGCTTCAGAACGCTTTAATTCTTTACGTTGTTTTTTCGCAAGCTGCACCGCATCTTCATAATTTGGCCTTACTTCAGCATTCCATCTAAAGCCGCAAGCTGCGGAAGTGCGGTTTAAAGCATCGCCGACTTCATCGAATGCTTTTATTTGTGTACTGCCGCTGCGAATATGTCGTAAAACAGTTTCTGCTAAAAGGAGATCGTCTTCTTTTGTCCATGCATCTTGACGTGTTTTCATAAGCGAAGCCTCCATAATGGTGACGTTTTCGCTTATGTTACCCTTTATTTTTCGTTTTATTCGAACTTTGTAATCTTTCATATACAGTAGAAAGTGCTTGCTCAAATTTCCCTGTCGTTTTCGGTTTATAATATTGTTTGTTTTTTATTTTATCAGGTAAGTATTGTTGCTGTACCCAACCATTTGGATGGTCGTGTGGATATAAGTATCCAATGCCTCTTCCAAGTGCCTCTGCGCCTTTGTAATGACTATCTTTTAAATGACTTGGAATATCGCCTGTTTGACCGTTCCGTAAATCGTGTAAGGCAGCGTCAAGTGCTTTATAAGCTGAGTTTGATTTTGGTGATAGGCAAAGCTCAATAACGGCATTTGCAAGTGGTATGCGTGCTTCTGGGAATCCAACTCGTTCCGCTGATTCTATAGCTGCTAGCGTACGCGGTCCAGCTTGCGGGCTAGCAAGTCCAATATCTTCATATGCCATAATAAGAAGACGTCTACCGATGCTTTGTAGGTCACCAGCTTCAATAAGACGTGCTAAATAGTGAAGTGCTGCATTTACATCACTTCCGCGCACCGATTTTTGAAATGCCGATAATACGTCATAATGAGCATCTCCGCCTTTGTCATGAACGAAGCTCTTTTTTTGTAAGCATTCTTCGGCGATTTCTAGCGTAATTTCCGCAGCTTTGTCATCAGTTGTAAAGCTAGATAAAACAGCTAGTTCCAGTGCATTATAAGCGGAACGCATATCTCCGCCTGATGCATTTGCGAAGTGATGTAATGCTTCAGGCGTAACAGTTACATCATATTCCCCAAGACCTTTTTCTTTATCTTCAAGTGCTCGTTTTAAGCCAATTAAAAGATCATCTTCTGTTAATGCGTGTAATTCGAAGATTTGACACCGACTTCGAATAGCAGAATTAATAGCATGGAACGGATTACTCGTCGTCGCACCAATTAAGGTAAGGAGTCCACTTTCTAAATGAGGTAATAGAAAATCCTGTTTTGCTTTATCTAGACGGTGTACTTCATCTAAAATTAAAACGAGGTGTCGATGCATCTTTGCCTCTTGTACGACAACTTCCATATCTTTTTTATTATGAGTAACAGCGTTTAATAGGCGAAAAGGGGTTCCGGTACTTCCTGCAATTGCGCTCGCGATGGATGTTTTTCCAGTGCCTGGAGGGCCATATAAAATCATAGATTGAAAATGATTTGCTTGGACCATTCGCCATAAAATTTTTCCTTCACCAACTAAATGTTGTTGTCCGATAATTTCTTGAATATTTGTAGGGCGCATTCGATGTGCGAGTGGTTGTTTCATTTTTACCGTCTCCCTTAATGTATAATCTCTTTCTATCGTATCATTTTTTTTTAGTGGAATTTGAAATAGGATGCTGTTTTGTGGGAAAAATGAATATGAATATTTTCATTTTTCTTTCAATTGTAATAATTTCCGAGTTTTTCAATGTGATTTTATGTTATCATTTTGATACACAAGTTGAAATTTCTTATAATACTATATTATGCTATAATTTCATAGGATTTTAAATTGTGTTCTTTTACAAATAAGATATAACCAATAGAAGTGAAAATTTGAAAAGAGGTGCAAAATAGATGAAGATTTCAACGAAAGGCCGCTACGGCTTAACAATTATGATCGATCTTGCAAAAAAGTTTGGTGAAGGTCCGATTTCATTAAAATCAATTGCGCAGGCACATGACTTATCTGAGCATTACTTAGAGCAATTAATTTCACCACTTCGTAACGCGCGTCTAGTAAAGAGTACACGCGGGGCATATGGCGGATATGTATTATCAGATCAGCCGGCTAATATTACAGCTGGGGATGTAATCCGTGTATTAGAGGGTCCGATTAGTGTTGTAGAAATGATAGAAGAAGAAGAACCAGCACAACGCCAATTATGGATGCGTGTTCGTGATGCGGTGCAAGAAGTGTTAGATAGTACCACATTAGAAGATTTAGTACGTTATGAGGAAGAAAATCACGGGGGCTATATGTTTTACATTTAATTCCTTGTGAAACGATTTGGAAAGAAGGAGATTTAATGGAACGCATTTACTTAGATCATGCTGCGACATCTCCGACTCACCCGGAAGTGGTCGAAAAGATGATTCCATATATGACAGAAACATTCGGAAACCCGTCTAGTATTCACTTTTATGGACGTCAAACGCGCCATGCAGTAGATGAGGCGAGACGCGCATGTGCACGTAGCATTCATGCGAATCCGAATGAAATCATATTTACGAGCGGTGGTACGGAAGCTGATAATTTAGCGCTTATCGGTGTAGCGCGTGCGAACCGTCATAAAGGTAACCATATTATAACGACGCAAATTGAACATCATGCAATTTTGCATACGTGTGAATTGTTAGAGCGTGAAGGATTTGAAGTGACATATTTACCTGTTGATGAAACAGGACGCGTTCAAGTTTCTGACATACAAAAGGCATTGACAGAAGAGACAATTCTTGTATCTATTATGTTTGGGAATAATGAAGTTGGGACGATGCAACCAATTGCGGAAATAGGTAAGCTGCTAAAAGAGCATCAAGCTTATTTCCATACAGATGCGGTACAAGCTTACGGTTTAGTAGAAATTGATGTGAAAGAGTTTTGTATTGATTTATTATCAATTTCGGCTCATAAAATTAACGGGCCAAAAGGTGTCGGGTTCCTATACGCTGGTGCAGACGTGAAATTTGAACCGTTATTAATAGGCGGGGAGCAAGAAAGAAAACGCCGTGCTGGTACGGAAAATGTGCCGAGCATCGTTGGGTTGCAACATGCAATTTTGCTAGCTGAAAAAACTCGTGAGCAAAAAAATGCCCAATATGAAGAGTTTAAAGATATAATGGTATCTGTCTTCAAAAATGAAGACATTACTTTCGAGGTAAACGGAAACTTAGAATATCGATTACCACATGTGCTTAATATTAGTTTTACAGGAATGAACATTGAACCGTTTCTTGTGAACTTAGACTTAGCTGGCATTGCAGTATCAAGTGGTTCGGCTTGTACAGCTGGTTCGATTGATCCATCACATGTATTAGTGGCGATGTTCGGAAAAGACTCCGATCAAATACGTTCATCCGTACGTTTTAGTTTCGGACTTGGAAATACGAAAGAGCAAGTTGAGAAAGCGGCGTACGAAACAGTGAAAATCGTGAAGCGATTAACACAAAATTAGCATGGGAGGTGACATGATGAACAAACTACCTCACGAAACACGCGTTGTCATCGGGATGTCCGGTGGCGTCGATTCATCTGTAGCGGCTCTTTTATTAAAAGAGCAAGGTTATGATGTAATCGGAATTTTTATGAAAAACTGGGATGATACAGATGAGAATGGTGTCTGCACAGCAACAGAAGATTACAATGATGTAATCGAAGTGTGTAACCAAATTGGTATTCCGTATTATGCAGTAAACTTTGAAAAACAATACTGGGATAAAGTATTTACGTACTTCTTAGATGAATACCGAGCTGGTCGTACACCAAACCCAGATGTAATGTGTAATAAAGAAATTAAATTTAAAGCATTTTTAGAGCATGCAATAGCGCTTGGTGCTGATTATGTAGCGACAGGTCATTATGCACGCGTTGCTTATATGGACGGCGAATATAAAATGCTTCGCGGCGTTGATGACAATAAAGACCAAACGTATTTCTTAAATCAATTAAGCCAAGAGCAATTATCAAAAACAATGTTCCCGCTTGGTGAACTGAAGAAACCACAAATTCGTGAAATGGCGAAAGAAGCTGGTTTAGCGACAGCGGCGAAGAAAGATAGTACTGGTATTTGCTTCATTGGTGAGCGTAACTTTAAAGATTTCTTAAGTAACTATTTACCAGCACAACCAGGTGTGATGCAAACGTTATCTGGCGAAGTGAAAGGAAAGCATGACGGTTTAATGTACTACACAATTGGACAACGTCATGGCCTTGGTATTGGTGGTAACGGTGATCCGTGGTTTGCTGTTGGGAAAAACTTGAAAGAAAACATTTTATATGTTGATCAAGGATTCCATAACGAACTTCTATATGGCGACGAAGTTATTGCTACAAATGTTGGCTGGGTAAGTAATAAAGCGAAAGAGAAAGAATTTAAGTGCACAGCGAAATTCCGTTATCGTCAAGAAGACAATAAAGTAACGGTTCAAATCGTTGATGAAAATACAGTTCGTATTCTTTGTGACGAGCCAATTCGTGCAATTACACCAGGACAAGCAGTTGTTTTCTATGATGGAGATGAGTGTTTAGGCGGTGCTACAATTGATGAAGTGTACCGTAGCGGTAAGAAATTGGATTATTTAGGATAAAAGAGAAGCCTCTACCGATTCGCGGTTAGAGGTTTCTTTTACATAAGGCGAATTTTCGTTCGCTTGGAAAATACATTCTTTGTTATAATTTGTTGTAGAGGTGAAGGACATGTCAAACAAACTTGAAACAGGTATTCAATATATGCAAGAAGGAAACTGGGAAGAAGCTGCTAAAAATTTCACAGAAGCAATCGAAGAAAATCCGAAAGATGCGCTTGGATATATTAATTTTGCAAACTTATTAGATGTACTAGGTGACAGTGAGAGAGCAATTTTATTTTATAAACGTGCATTGGAGTTAGATGATAAATCTGCGGCTGCGTATTATGGATTAGGAAACGTATATTACGGTCAAGAGCAATTTGCAGAGGCGAAAGCTGTATTTGAACAAGCGATGCAAGCTGGATTACAATCAGCTGATGTAACGTTTATGTTAGGTATTACACATGTGCAACTTGGAAATGATCGTCTTGCACTGCCGTTTTTACAAAGAGCAACAGAATTAGATGAAAACGATGTAGAAGCTTTGTTCCAGTGCGGACTTTGCTTTGCACGACTAGAACATATTCAAGAGGCGAAACCTTATTTTGAAAAGGTATTAGAAATGGATGAAGAGCATGCAGATGCGTATTATAATTTAGGTGTTGCCTACGTATTTGAGGAAAAAAATGAGAAGGCTCTCGCTTTATTTAAGAAAGCAACTGAAATTCAGCCAGATCACTTTTTAGCGGGTAATGGTGTTCGTTTATTAGAGCAAGAAGCTGAATAAGATGAAAATATAGTTAATGAGTAGTTATCCCTCATCTAAATAGGTGGGGGATGTACTGCTCATTAAAGTGAAACGAAACCGGAAAGGAGAGGAAAGATGGGAAATCAACATGCAATGGATTTGTTTGAGGAAGAGAAAAAGTTTATAAAAGCGCAAGTTCTTCATACCATTTTCCACAACGAAGAAAACCTCTATTCCGTTGTCAGTATGAAAGTCATTGAAACGAATGAAACGTACGACGAAAAGAAAGTAATGATAAACGGTCATTTTCCTCGCATGCATGAAGATGAAGTGTTTACGTTGACAGGTCATTTTAAAGACCATCCGAAGTATGGAAAACAATATATGGTCGAAACGTTTAAGAAAGAATTGCCGCAAACAAAAGCCGGTATGGTGCAATATTTAGCGAGTGATTTATTTAAAGGGATAGGAAAGCGTACAGCTGAAAAAATTGTAGATCATCTCGGAGAACATGCTATTTCTAAAATTATGGATGACCCTGAGGCATTAAATGGTGTTGTTAATAAACAAAAGGCTCAGGAGATATATGAGACAATTGTTGAACATCAAGGATTAGAGAAAGTAATGAGCTTTTTAAATGGCTACGGTTTTGGAACGAAACTTTCTATTAAGATTTACCAGCAATATAAAGAGATGACATTAGAAGTGATTCGTAATAACCCGTATCAACTTATCGAAGAAGTGGACGGGATTGGTTTTGGAAGAGCGGATGATATAGGGCGTGCGTTAGGGATATCAGGTAATCACGACGACCGTGTGCGCGCAGGATGTTTTTACACGTTAGAGAATGTCTCATTACAACTTGGTCACGTTTATATGAGGAAAGACCAACTTGTAAGAGAAACGATGTCACTTTTAAACAATCAAGAAGGAAGAGTGACTGAGGAAGATATTGTAGGCTGTATTGAAACGATGCAAAGTGAAGGGAAAGTCATCATAGAAGAAGAGCGAGTGTATTTAGCAACGTTATTCTACTCTGAAAAAGGTGTTGTAAAGTCCATTCGCAGGCTTATGAATCAAGAAGAAACACCTTCATTTCCAGAGGCAGAAGTGTTAAAAACATTAGGTGAAATTGAAGAACAACTGAACGTACAATATGCACCGTTTCAGCAGGAAGCAATTCAAACGGCACTTCATAAACCGATGATGTTATTGACAGGTGGACCAGGAACAGGGAAAACAACAGTTATTAAAGGAATTGTTGAAATGTATGCGTCACTTCACGGGCTATCGTTAAATCCGAATGAATACAGTGATGATAATCCATTTCCGATATTATTAACGGCTCCAACAGGAAGGGCAGCGAAGCGAATGAGTGAATCAACAGGGCTTCCAGCTTGTACAATTCACCGTTTACTTGGATGGACGCCAGAAGGGTCTTTCCAGCGTAATGAAACAGATCCGGTACAAGGGAAATTACTCATTATTGATGAATTTTCAATGGTTGATATTTGGCTTGCAAATCAGCTGTTTAAGTCATTGCCAACTAACATTCAAGTTATCGTTGTAGGCGATGAAGATCAATTACCATCTGTAGGACCCGGACAAGTGCTGAAAGATTTATTGAATGCAGGTGCAGTTCCGACAGTAAAGCTTACTGAAATTTATCGTCAAGCGGAAGGTTCATCAGTAATTCAACTTGCTCATGCGATAAAAAATGGAACACTCCCACCAGATTTAGCGCAAAATCAAAAAGATCGTTCATTTATCGGGTGCACAGGAGCTCAAATTGTTGAGGTTGTTAAGAAGGTTTGTGAAAATGCGAAGACAAAAGGTTTTAGCGCAAGAGATGTACAAGTATTGGCCCCGATGTATCGTGGACCGGCCGGTATTAATGTACTAAACGAAGCGTTGCAAGAAGTGTTTAATCCGAAAAGGGAAAAAAGTAAAGAAATTGCTTACGGTGATGTTGTATATCGAAGAGGCGATAAAGTCTTGCAACTCGTTAATCAGCCGGAGAGTCAAGTTTTTAATGGTGATATCGGAGAAATTGTTTCGGTGTTTTATGCGAAAGAAAACGTTGAGCAACAAGATATGATTATCGTTTCATTTGATGGAATTGAGGTAACATATACAAAACCAGATTTAAATCAAATTACACATGCGTATTGTTGTTCCATTCATAAATCGCAAGGTAGTGAGTTTCCGATTGTAATTATGCCGATAGTAAGAAGTTATAATCGTATGTTACGTCGTAATTTAATTTATACTGGTATTACAAGAAGTAAGAAGTTCCTTATTATTTGCGGGGAGGAAGCTGCTTTTCAGTCTGGTGTAAATCGCCTTGATGATGCAATGCGTCAAACGACTTTAGCTAGCCGATTGCAAGAATCACAAGGAGAAGTACAGATGGTAACGGTTAATGGCGAAGAAATGGACGTGGAAAACATTTCACCGTATGATTTCATGTAACAAGGTAAAATTATATAGTGAAACTTTCAAACGTATAACGTTGAAAGGCTCCAGCAATGTATAAATGAATGCAGTTTGGAAATAATGGCGAATAGAATCCGGGAGACTGTAAGGAGATGAACGCCATATGTTTATTTGTCCAAATTGCAAAGGAAAAGACATTGGGAAAATAGGTGTCAACCAATTTTATTGCTGGAATTGTTATATCGAATTATCGGTTTCAAAGGGGAAAATCCATACGCATCAAGTAGAAGAAGATGGTTCGTTAAGTTCTCTTGATGATTTATTTGATGAGAATGAAAGAACGATCGGATAACGAAAAGGGGGATTTACTTTGAATCTACGCAATTCATTAATCGCATTAGGTGTTGGAGCGGCAGCATATCAATATGCTCGCAAACAAGATGTCTTTTCAAAACGCAATATGAAAAAAGCACGTAAGATGATTAAATCTTATTTATAAGCGTAAAAAACTCCCTTCATCATGAAGTGAACCCGAATAGTGGCACATGAAAAAAACACCTCCTGAATTCGCATACTAAGTATGCAAATTCAATGGAG
>NZ_JAQFUL010000038.1:0-48900 GCF_027716265.1 Bacillus cereus group sp. Bc031 | reverse complement strand
CACCTATCCCCTAAAGAATTTAGGGAACAAGTGGTTTAGGTGTTTTGATTGGTGTCCCGTTTTCAGGGTTCACTTCAATCAGCCTGGCGTTTTTGTTCTTCTTGTTGTTTACGAGCTTGTTCATCAGCCTGGCGTTTTTGTTCCTCTTGTTGTTTGCGAGTTTGTTCATCAGCAAGACGTTTTTGTTCTTCTTGTTGTTTACGAGCTTGTTCATCAGCCTGGCGTTTTTCATCCTCTTGCTTACGAGCTTGTTCCTCGGCTTGACGCTTCTCATCTTCTTGCTTTTGAGCTTTTTCGTCTGCTTCTTTTTTTTCTAGTTCTTTTTTGTCGCTATCTTTTTGTTCTGTAGTGTTAGAAGCAACTTTTTTACTAGTTGCTGTCGTTTTTTCAGAAGTAGGATTTGAAATACTTGATAACGCACCAAAAATAACAAATAAAATAGCAGTGATAATAAATTGTTTTTTTGCTACACCTGTCTTTTTAATTACAGATAAGATTGCTAGTACAAGGAAGAAAATAAATAAAATGAAACTTAAAATAGTAAAAAATTCGATGACTGGATGTTCTGAATTTGTTGAGCCAGTTACCATCAATATAATCGAAATCATAAAAAGAATAACAGTAGGACGACCATACTGTGTTGCTTTTCCATTTTTCTTGAAAAATGAAATAATACATAAGATTAAAAGAATAAAAGCAATAAAAAATAAAGCTGCACCAATATTACTCAAAATTGCCATTTTTATACCTCCATTTGTAAGATTTTCATTATTGATTATATAGGAACTTACTGGATATTACACAATTTATATAAATTTAGAAAATTAATATTTTTAATAGACTTATAAACATTTATTTTGTATATAAGGAAAAATAGATATATTTCCTATTACGTTTTTAAAGAGAATTCATAAAGTATAGTATATCGATTGAAAGGAGGAGATTTGAATGGAATTTCAATTGTTAGTGAATTGTGTGTTACAAGAAGGTAATGCTTACTTTCTAGTAACGAAGGTAGACGATGTAATTACTTTGAAAGTACCGATTACAGCGGGAGTAGCAGGTTTATTCTTAGCTTTCGGTGTACCAAGATGTTCTTAATTTAAATCTCTGCAGTAGAAAGAGGAGGACAAGCCTCTTTCTACTGTTACATAATAATTTTATGTAAACTAAAATTATATTTTATTAATAGCACATTTAAAATGGACATGCATATACTATAATGTTTTTTAAGTTATGAAAATTAAAGAGGTGCTATTATATATGAAAAGAAGGACATTTGATATTCCAGTTACATTGCGAAGAGAGTGGTTTTTAATAGAATTAGCCCATTTAACGAAGAAATATGGAATTGAAATTGCAACTAGCAAGATGGAAGCTGCACCGTTTTTAAGAGATCAAGTTACGGAATCAAAAATAGGGTCAGGGCTCCAATACGATAAATATGATGATGAGTATATCATTGAAAATTAAAGGATAAGAGCAAAACAAATTTCTTTATAACAAAATATAAAATAAAGCAGATTCTAAATATGGAATCTGCTTTATTATGAAATACTTTTAGTCAGCTAACCTCTTTCTAGTGTTTTTCCTACATATTTCACTTGCGTTATTCCAAAAGATTCACGAAGAATGCGAGCATAATCTTTTAATTCTATTGGACGTTTATTTTTGGTGCCTTTAAAGGTTTCTGTATAATTTTTATTTGTTAATGATATGTGACCATAATTAGTTAATTTACAAGTGATAGCTCCTTTATTAAAAGGAGATTCTTTATGTTCTACAATGATTTTCTGGATATTATTAACCTTTTTCTCATCTATTGGATTTAAAGTGAAGGCATAGCCTATTTTCCATTCATCTGAAGGTTCAGATTGCAAGAAATTTGTAGATTCCCCGTTAGCTCCTTTTCTCATTTCTAAAATGTGTGTACCTTTTCGGGTAATTCGTTTGCGAATTCGATATTCACCCGTTTGAGAAGAGATGACTTTTCCGTTAAAAGGGACTGGATGTAAAGGTAGATGAGAGGCAAAACCGGCGTCTATAACATAATCTTTATTATTATGATGTAATATGATAATGACATGACCATCATCGGGTTTCCATTTATTATCATAAAGGTCATAAACAGTACCAGCTACTTTATATACTTGAAATCCACAATCCATTAAAAAGTAATACAATAAGGAGTTTAATTCATAACAAAGACCGCCTCGTTTTTGAATAAGTAACTTTTCTATTAAGTTATTTTTTGAGATGTTTTTAATAGTACCAGCCATAATATCGAGATTTTCATAGGGGAGAATCAATCCCATTTTTAAGAGAATTGCATCTAAATCATCAAATGTTATTTCTTTTGCAGGAATTTTTAATCGTTTAAAAAACTCCTTTTGTAAATCGGTCATCATAAAGCATTCTCCTTTCTTTTTACAGAATTTTCTTCTGCTCACCAATAGGTTAGTACTTCTAAAAGTTTAATTCAAGTCTGCGAAAATTATCATAATATATGTTTCTGGAAATATTAGTATCTATTCATAAAATTCAGTTTAATATTTAATGATAGGAAAGTCTTACAATATTAGCTTCTATTTTGTTTAGTTTGTATTTAATTAAATAAAAGCACATATATTCATTAACTTTTTTTATAACTAGCTGATAATAAAGTGTTTTTTTACTAAAGTTTTTTCAAGATTTGTATGCTTTATATAAACAATAATAATTGGGGGATATTAGATTCAGTAAAGTTAACAATTGTTGAGAAACTTTTTTGTAGCATTCACTCAAAAGGAAGAGATAGAAACAAAGAGAATAACGTGTGTTAAGGAAGAAGGGGGACTAGTAATCTCTTAAGAATAGGGACAGGGTCTTGTTTAAGTACAAAGATTATCTAGTATTAAGAGAGAAGATAAAAAATATTACAACGAGCACCTTCTTTCAAAAAATGTGGGGGGAGTAACATGCGATTGATGAGAAGATGTGTTGCCTTACTAATTGTATTTTTTATCATGGTTCCAATGATTAGCACAAATGTGCGAGCAGAAGTTGTAAAAGAGCTTAAAACAGGCTTTCCAGATCAAGAAGTCTTTACACCTGGAGAATGGTTTTTAGGTCAAAAACCTGCTAATTATGATGAAAGTAAGCCTCCAATTCTCTTTGTGCAAGGAAGGAATGGGAATGCTGATAGTTGGTATGGAAAGACAGTATATCACGATATGAATGATATGTATGACTATGCTTTGAAAGCAGGCTATCAAACAGTATTTATACAATTATATGATGCTGCTGGGAAAGGGTCAGCTAGTCAGTGGGATAACGGAAAATTGTTAGCACAAAAATTAGAAGAAATATATAATCATTTCGGTAAAAAAGTTAATATTGTAGCACATAGTAAAGGTGGTATCGATACACAAGCTGCATTAGTAGAATATGGGGCAAATCGATTTGTCGGAAATGTTATTACACTTGCGACGCCACATCATGGATCAAACTTAGCGGATTTATCATATAGTTGGTGGGCAGGATGGCTTGCTTCTATATTAGGTCAAAAAGATGATGGTACGTATTCATTACAAATGGGCGAAATGGCAAAATTTCGTTCAACGATTGATAATAATCCAGCAGCTAAATTAAACCGTTATTATACAGTTACTGGGACTAGCTGGGGCCCTGTATTTTCGGCGTTATCAATGGGTGGATTATATTTGTCATCATACGGTTCAAATGATGGACTAGTAAATGAGTGGAGTGCTAAGCTGCCGTATGGAACGCATTTATTTACAGATTCTAGATTTGATCATGATAATATACGAAAAGGATCTGCTGTGTTCTCACGAATTGAACCGTATTTACGTACAGCAAATGTACCGGTTCCAGCTTTAGTAGCATCCAGCACTAGTTCAAATGAAAATATAGAACAATTAAATACAACTTCAAATCAAAGCATTTTAGGAGGGGAATTGCCACAAAATCAGTGGATAGAGCAAACTGTTGCGGTTGATAAAAAGGCAGAAGGAATTGTTTCTATATTAACTGCTTCGTCGGATGTAGAAGTACAAATGATATCACCAAAAGGAAAAGTGTATACAAATAAGGATAGAGTTATAACTACTGGTGAAGATGAATCTTTCTTTGGTGGCGCGACAATTAAAACATTTAAATTTGATAAAATGGATGTAGGAGAATGGAAAGTTAAAATGATGGCGAAGCAGTCGAAAGATGCATATTTAGTTGTAAGCGATTACAAGAATAGCGCACCATTTGTTCTTCAAATGCCTACAAAAGTAAAAGCAAATAAATCTGAGTATAAACTGAAAAAATCACCTGTGGCACCTGAAATGAAAGGAAATCTTTCCATAACAGTAAGAGTCGTGAATAAAGAAGGGAAACTAGTCTCTGAATATAATGAATTACAAAATGTGAATAACAATACATTTACTGGTGCTTTGAAGGACATAAAGCAACCAGGAGTATATAACGTTACGATGGATATAAAAGGGATGAATAAAGAAGGACAACCATATAATCGTACAATCGTTAAGTCGGTTTATGTGGAGAAATAAGAAAGAATGAGAAAAAAGTACCGAACTTTTGTAGTAGTAAAGTTCGGTGCTTTTTCATGTTTATTAGATTAACAAAAAGGTACAAAGGGAATTTTTGAAGGCACAAAGGTTAAGTATTTGGTAGCGAATTCTTGAAATGTAGCAGGAATGCTTTTTAAATTGTAATTGCACCTGCAAAAGTAAAACGAGTATCTTCAGTTACAATGATGTGATTGTTTAAGTGAATTTATATCTTTTAAATATTTGTATATATAAGGTTTGGAGTCGTTGACCTTTATTTACGTAGCACGGCAGGAAGAAGAGAAAAAGTATCGAATGAATGTACATATGTAGTATTGTTTGCTTTTGGTGTGAATAGTAGTTAAAGATACGTTGAAATATTTTATACGGTAACAAAAGAGTAATTAAATAATAGAGGGAGCAACTTACATGGAAAATATATTAAAAGTATCTTCAAAATCAAGCCCCAATTCAGTCGCAGGCGCAATTGCAGGTGTACTAAGAACAAGTGGAAATGTAGAAATTCAAGCGATTGGAGCGGGTTCATTAAACCAAGCGATTAAAGCAATTGCAATCGCAAGAGGATTTGTTGCTCCAGGTGGTATTGACTTAGCCTTTGTTCCAGCATTTCAAGAGGTTACTATTAATGATCAAGAAAGAACGGCGATTAAATTGATTATAGGTCCTAGGAAGAAAAGGTCTTAAAAGAAAGTGTTGATATGAATCATTTGAAAAGGTTGATAGATAAAGTAATAAAAAGACCACTCTCATTTTGAAGTGGTCTTTTGTATTTTCGTATTTCATATTGTGGATACGCCCCACATACTGAATTCGTAGTGATATTCAGTGCGCTCAATAACGATCCCGAATTCTAAATCATCCCCAACTAATACAAAATCTGCATATCCAGTTAGAAATTTTGATATGGTTGATAACTCTTCTAAATTCTCAAATACTTCACCAATGTTCAGTTTAACTGCTTCAATTTTACCACCCTTAGAGAAAAAGAGCCTCCCTTGATCAACTGGAAATTTAATGGTTTTAGCTGTTTCTTTTAACAGTACTATTGATAGTCTTCTGTTTTCTTCATAATTAGTGCTACCAAAGTTTTTTATGTTTGAAGTTTGTGTTAGCGTGTTAAATAAGTCTTTACAAAATAAATCATTAGATTTTGGATCCATAAATGAGTCCATAGAAACTGTAACAATATTAGAAAGTTCGTCTACGAGTTCTTTTCTACTACCAGTTCTTTTTGCTTTCATTTTTAGAATTTCAATTCGGCTTTTATTCATATTACTCAAAAATTTTCACACCTTTACTCACGTAGTGGATGAATAAAACCACTTACTTCGACAAAGTAATAATAACATATGGGAGTAATCTTGGTGGGAATTAGAAAAGAAAATCTTGTTGAAATGACAGCTGAAATTGATTTAGAAATAAACGGAATATATATTGTTGAAAATGGTCAGGTTCAGCTAATAGAACCACCCAAAAGTGGATTTGGTGAACAATCATTTGTATATCAAAGTGGAAAAGTAATTCGGATAGAAGAGCGGAAGACAAGATTAATTTAATACTATTTTAGAAAAGATATAACGTGAAAAATAAAAAGTGCCACAAATGTTTGTACAGCAGACATTTGTGGCACTTTTATCTTTTTATATAGCATAAAACTAAAACTGCTCATTCTTCTCCCAAGATTCCACAATATAATGTGCAATCGTTGGATTAAAGCCTTTCCCAACTAAAAACATAATGGCAGCAACTTCTGTTAAAGCGTGTTTATGTGATGTATGTTTTGCTTCATTTAAACCGTAATCTACCCAAGGTTTTACGAAATCTAGTACAGGTTTCTTTAAAGGTAAGAACTGTGTACCGACAACTTGTTGAATCTGTTGTTGCGTTGGTTCTGTAATTGGTCCAGGTGGTAAAATTTGAGGCTGTGTAATATCCAGTGTTGGTCCAGGCGGTAAAATTTGTGGTTGTGTAATATCTAATGTTGGCGGTTTAGGTGGTGAGACACGTGCGTCGTAGTTTGGTTGATACATTTGTTGTTGTACTTGAGTTTGTTGTGGCTGAGTTGGGTATGGGTTTTGTTGAAACTGTTGTTCTTGAGTTTGTGCTGCTACATATGGATTTTGTTGAACTTGTTGTTCTTGAGTTTGCGGTGCTACATATGGATTTTGTTGAAATTGTTGTTCTTGAGTTTGCGGTGCTACATATGGATTTTGTTGAAATTGTTGCTCTTGAGTTTGTGGTACTGCATATGGATTTTGAGGATATTCGTAACTTGGACGTGTGTCATATGGATTTTGTTGAACTTGTTGTTCTTGAGTTTGTGGCGCTGCATATGGATTTTGTTCATATTGTTGCTCTTGTTCTTCATATTGTTCTGTATATCTTTGTTCTTGTTGCTGAGGGTAAAATGGTTGCCTTGGGTAAGGCGGTTGATTATTATAGAACATATTTATTCCTCCTTCATGATGATGCCTACCACCTAGTGTATGGGCGGACAAGAAAATATGTGATGAAAAAATAAGGGCGTGTTACAATAAGTAACTGGGTGAAGATAAAATGACAAAACAAGAAAAGATAGAAAAAACAATTACTTTTGTAAAACATATTTTAGAAAAAGATGCGAGTGGGCATGATTGGTATCATATTGAGCGTGTACATAAACTGGCGATTTCTTTATCCGAGCAAGAAGGAGGAAATCGTTTTATAATTGAAATGGCAGCATTACTTCACGATGTGGCAGATGAGAAGTTAAATGAAAGTGAAGAAGCAGGAATGAAAAAAGTTTCTGATTGGTTAGAAGAGTTACATGTTGAAGAAGAGGAAAGTAAGCATGTTCTTCATATTATCGCCAATATGTCTTATAAAGGTGGTCATGGCGGTAAAGTGGAGTCAATTGAAGGGAAGATTGTTCAAGATGCAGATCGCTTAGACGCTCTTGGTGCAATTGGAATAGCTCGCACATTTGCGTATGGCGGAGCGAAAGGGAGACTAATGTATGATCCAACTATTCCTCCTCGTGAAGTGATGACGAAAGAAGAATATAGAAAAAATAATGACCCATCTTTAAATCATTTTTATGAAAAACTTTTAAAACTAAAAGACTTAATGAATACGAATGCAGCAAAACAAGAGGCTGAAGTTCGTCATCGTTATATGGAACAGTTTATTGAACAATTTATGAAAGAGTGGAATGCACAAATATGAAAATGTTAACTGTGGAAAACTTATCAAAATCATATGGAGAGAAACCGTTATTTGATGGATTATCATTTAGTATTGCAGAAGGACAACGTGCCGGAATTATTGGTGTAAATGGTACTGGTAAATCAACGTTGTTAAAAATTATTGCAGGGGCAGAAATTCCTGACACAGGTGATATGACTCATTCACGTGGGTATACAATTAGTTATTTATCACAGCAACCAGAGTTTGATGAACAATTAACAGTATTAGAACAAGTCTTCCATGGTGATACACCTTTAATTCGTCTTCTTCGTGATTATGAAAAGGCGCTATTACATATCGAAAAAGATCCAAGTAATGAAAAGGTACAGGAACAATTATTTGCAGTGCAACAACGTATGGACGCAATGAGTGCGTGGGAAGCAAATGCGAATGCAAAATCGTTATTAACGAAACTAGGAATTACGGATTTCACAGCAACTGTTGGAAATTTATCTGGTGGGCAGAAAAAACGTATTGCGATGGCGCAGTGTTTTATTGAAACACCGGATCTATTAATTTTAGATGAGCCTACGAACCATCTTGACCATGAGACAGTTGAGTGGTTAGAGGAATATTTAGCAAGGTACACAGGTGCAGTATTACTTGTAACTCATGATCGTTATTTCTTAGATCGTGTGACGAATCGTATTTTCGAATTAGACAATGGAAAACTGTATAGTTATGAAGGGAATTACAGTACGTTTTTAGAAGCGAAAGCACTTCGTGAAGAACAAGAACTTGCGCAGGAATCAAAACGTCAAAACTTATATCGCCGCGAATTAGCATGGATTCGCCGTGGTGCAAAAGCTCGTTCGACTAAGCAAAAGGCACGTATTCAACGATTTGAAGAGTTAAAAGGTCAAGAAGGGCCAGCTGCAAAACAGTCAGTTGATATTGCGCTTAGCGGTAGTCGCCTTGGGAAAAAAGTACTTGAGTTAAAAGATGTAACGAAAAAATTTGGCGATAAAACAGTATTAAACAACTTCAATCATATCGTGAAACCAGGCGATCGTATCGGAATTATTGGAGCGAATGGAAGCGGGAAATCTTCGCTATTAAATATGCTTGCAGGTAAAATATCTCCTGATAGTGGTGAAATTGAAGTTGGGCAAACAGTAAAAATCGCTTACTATACGCAAGAAAATGAAGAGATGAATTTAAATCAACGTATGATTGAATACATTAAAGAAATCGCTGAAGTCATTCATACGACAGACGGAAAAGTAATTGGTGCGTCTCAAATGTTAGAACGTTTCTTATTCCCGCCGCATTCACATGGTACACCGCTTGGCAAATTATCTGGCGGTGAAAGAAGACGTTTATATTTATTACGTATATTAATGGGAGAACCGAACGTACTATTACTCGATGAGCCTACGAATGATCTAGATACACAAACATTAACTGTATTAGAAGATTATTTAGAAGATTTCCCCGGTGTCGTTTTAACTGTATCACATGACCGTTACTTCTTAGATAAAGTAGTAGATGAATTATTCATCTTTAAGGGAGAAGGAGAAGTGCGTGAATTTCTAGGTAGTTATACGGATTATTTAGAAATGGAAAAAACGAGAGAACTTATTGAGAAAGCGGAAGTACAGAAAGAGAAAAAAGTAGTGGAAGAAGCACCGAAACAACAACGTAAGCGTAAACTTTCATATAACGAGCAGCGCGAATGGGAAACTATTGAAGATACAATTGCGGAACTTGAAGAAAAGCTAGAATCAATTGGAGAAGAGCTTGCGAATGTTGGTTCTGATTTTACGAAAGCGCAAGAATTGTCTGAAGCACAGCAGAAAACAGAAGAAGAGCTAGAAAAAACGATGGAAAGATGGAGTGAACTATCGGACATTGTTGAAGGATTAAAATAAAAACAAGCTGCATATATTGAAAAGTAAAGAGAAAAACTTTACACTATTGGTAGAACCTATTTTAGGAGGGAAAAAATGAGAACATCTAATCCAATGTTGAAAAAAGAGGCATTCCGTAAAGAGGGAGCAAGTGCTTCTGCGATGACTATTGGCGGAACAGTAGGCAAAACGTTTATTATGCTTATCTTGCTACTTGCAACGTCTGTCTATTCATACATCCAGATGATAGAGGGTACGATGAAGATGCCAGTATTAATTGGCGCTTTAATCGTTGCGGCAATCATCGCATTTGCATCTATGTTCTTCCCACGTATTTCACCTTTTGGTGCACCAATCTATGCAGCAGTAGAAGGGGTTGTGTTAGGTAGTATTTCAGCGGTTTATACAATGAAATTTGGCGATTCTATCGTTTTAAATGCTGTTTTACTAACAATCTCAATTCTATTTGCAATGTTAGTGTTATATGCAACACGTGTAGTAAAAGTAACGGATAAATTCCGTACAGGCGTAATGGCAGCAACACTTGGAATTATGGTTATGTACTTAGTCGTATTTCTACTAAACATGTTTGGTGTAACGGTTCCGTACATTCACCAAGGCGGTACAATCGGTATTATTATTAGTGCAGTTGTTATCGTAGTTGCTGCACTAAACTTATTACTAGATTTCGATTTAATCGAAAATGGTGTACGTAGTCAAGCTCCGAAATATATGGAGTGGTACACTGCAATGGGACTAATGCTTACATTAGTTTGGTTATACTTAGAAATTCTTCGTTTCGTTTCTTACTTTACGAAAAATGACTAATAAAAAATCCTGCATGAAAAATGCAGGATTTTTTTATTTTCAAAGATAAATTGATGATGTGGTATAATATGGATGTTGGTAACTTTAAATTGAAGTGGATGGAATATGATGAAAGAGAAGAAAGGGATTATGAAAAAATTATTTTCTAAAAGTTTTTTCATAGAACTAGATGATGCTTTAACGTATCCATCGGGAGAAGTTATTACTTCAGCTATTGAAAGTTATGCAGCTGAATGTAATGAACAACTTAAATTTGAGAGTAAAGTAAAACCGATAACTTTTTACTTAGAAGAAGTATTGTATCGTGCGGAAATAAAGATGGCTCGTGGAGGATATTACATTTCATGCAGTGAAGTATAATTTTTGAAACCTTACATGTTTAAAATATGTAAGGTTTCTTTTTTTCTTTTATAGCATAAAAAATAATCTTTTTTACTTTAAAATATATTATTTTACGCTTTTTACCCTTCATACATTTTTATTTACAATGAAGAAAAATATGTGAGGTGGTATAACTTATGATGAATCGAGTTGTATTAATCGGTAGATTGACAAAGGAGCCAGAATTATACTACACAAAGCAAGGCGTCGCATATGCACGAGCATGTGTTGCGGTGAATAGAGGATTTCGAAATAGTTTAGGTGAACAACAAGTAGATTTTATTAATTGTGTCGTATGGCGAAAATCGGCTGAGAATGTAACTGAATATTGTAAGAAGGGCTCACTTGTTGGGATTACAGGGCGTATTCAGACGAGTAATTACGATGATGAACAAGGCAAGAGAATATATAGAACTGAAGTTGTGATTGAGAGTATAACCTTTTTGGAGAGAAGGCGGGAGGGGGCATCGTAATAAGAGGGTCTAGTAACATAGCCCTCTATCACTTTTGATTAATATCTTCCCAAACAACATCTAATTGTTGATTGAGAATATTTTTCGCAATGATTTCATTTCCATGTAGTAGCGAATGCGACATTAGTGTATAAAAATAAGTGCTCATAACAGTAGAAGTGATAATATTTATATCCCATTGACTGTTTAATTTTCCTGCCTCTTTCGCTTCTGTAATAATTGAAGACAAACCTTCTTGTAGCTGTTGTATACTTTTTAATTCATTTTCTACTAAGTAGTTTGACTTTATAATCTCAAAGACGGCATGCTTCATTAAATCACCATGTCCAGTAAATCGATCCAGTAAATCGCCTAAAACAAGTTTGATTCTTTCTTTTGGATGTTCCACATTTTCGTAAGTTTTTAAACTTTCATTCCATAGCTCAATTTGAGAATCACCTAAAAATAATAATATGTTTTCCTTTTTCGGAAAGTAGTTGAAGAAAGTGCCCTTCGCTATCCCACATGCAGTAGTAATATCTTGAACCGTTACATTTTCGTACCCGCGTTCTTGAAAGAGCTGTACTGCTTTTAGGAATATAAGTTCCTTTAACTCTTTTTTTCTCGTTTCTCTAAGCATTTTATCTACTCCTAACAAAAACAATTATATCTGTTTAAGAGATAATCTCAAATAGAATCTTACGTCATAATTCTGTTTATAGTTTTCATTATAGTTACATGTTATAAATGAAAACTATATAGTTCATGTGTTTGCTTTTCAGAAACCCATTTTGGCATACGTTTCATTACTTCGTTTCTTACTATAGTTAAAGGTTTACTTTCTATTTGTGCCATTTTTCCAACTTTCCATGCAGTATTTGAGATTTTTTCAATTCTATCTCGTCGTTTTTGTTCGTATTCTAAAAATGCTTGACGATAATGAGCATTATTTTTAATGCATTCAGCCAGAATAATCGCATCTTCAATTGCTTGGCAAGCACCTTGGCCTAAATTCGGAGTAAGTGCATGGGCAGCATCCCCAATGAATACGATGCGTTTGTCAAAAAACTGTTTCATTGGAGTGATGTCTATAATATCACGATGAATCATATCAATGTCCGATGCGTTCTTTAAAATAGATGGGATTGGATTATGGTAAGTTTTGAAATGATTATATAAATCTGTTGTTGTGTAAGCTTTGTATTTTTGATCTCTAGCTTTCGCGTTTATGAGCGCATACCAGTATACTTCGTTGTTGGGAAGAGGGACGATACCAAATCTACCGTTCGCTCCCCAAGTTTCAATAAAGTCATTTGTTAAAGAAAGATTATTAGCAGGAGTTACGCCGCGCCAACACGTATATCCTGCATAACGATAATTATCGCCTTGTGTTACTTGCTTTCGAATGACAGAATGAATACCATCAGCCGCAATGAGTATATTACCGAGTGCTTCACTACCATCTTGAAATACTATCTTTAAGGCGCTTGCTTCATTCTGTTCTATTTTTACGCATTCTTTTCCCCACTTGACAGTATCTTCTTTTAGTTCAGAAAGTAGTAATTGGTGTAAATCTTTTCTATGAATGGAGTACATTTTTGGATAGCAAGTTGGAATAATTAACTTATTGAAAGTAGTAACTTTTTCGGATACAAGGTTAAAACCGTCACTTTCGTTGCCGAATTTTTTGATTTTCTTAGAAATGCCGTATAGTTCAAGTGCTTGCATTGCGTTTGGGGCAATGATAATACCTGCACCAGCAACAGTAGGCTCATTGTTTTTATCATATACTTTTACTTCTATTCCTATTTTTTGTAAGGAAATTGCTGCGCAAAGTCCAGCAATACCGCCACCAATAATTATGACATTGTTCATTTGTTATCACTCCACCTTTGAATGACTTTGCTCATAAAATGACCACGGTCATTTTATGAGTTAAGGTTAATCCCTTTTTATGTAATTGTCAATTATACTTTTAACTATAGTTATGGAATGATTAGGTGAAAATAGAATGAATGAAACTTTCCGGCGATGTAGAAAGGTAAATAGTAAAATTAAGCATCCGAGTAGGAGTATAGCGTGATAACATGTTACAATACAGCTAAGAACATGCAATAAAGGAGAGTTATTTACGTGAAGATTAAAGCAATTGAACCGACGCCAAGTCCAAATACAATGAAAGTTATTTTGAATGAAGTATTACCATCAGGAGCACGTAATAATTATACAAATGAAAATAAAGAACAAGCGCCAATGCAAGTGCAAGAAATTTTGAAAATTGAAGGCATTAAAGGTGTATATCATGTAGCTGACTTTTTAGCAGTGGAGCGAAATGCAAAGTATGACTGGAAAGTGTTATTACAACAAGTTCGTGCTGTTTTTGGCGAAGAAGTAGTGGAAGAAAGTGAAGAACAACAACTTGCTCATTTTGGGGAAGTGAAAGTGTTTGTTCAAATGTTCTTTACAATTCCAATGCAAGTAAAGTTAACAGATGGAACGACGGAAGAACGTGTTGGTTTACCTGACCGTTTTAAAGAATCAATTATGAAAGTGCAAATGTCTGCACCAAACGTTGTAAAAGAACGTAAATGGGTGGAACAAAGTACACGTTACGGTAATTTTGAAGAAATCGGGAAAGAAGTAGTAGAAGAGATTGTTGCTGCTTATCCGGAAGAACGTGTAAATGAAACGGTTAAAGAATTATTAAATCAGGCAGGTGCTGTTGAAGTAACGATTCAAAAGCGTGAGCCATATAAAGTAACAGAAGAGATGATGAAAGATGCTGACTGGAAAAAACGTTTTGCAGCTTTAGAACAAATGGATCCTACTGAAGAAGATATTCCAGTGTTGAAGATGGCGTTAGATGATGAAAAAGTTTCGATTCGCCGTTTAGCAACAGCATATTTAGGTATGGTAAAAGGTGATGAAGTATTACCGTTATTATATAAAGCCTTATTAGATCGCTCTGTAAGTGTTCGTCGTACAGCAGGTGATTGCTTATCAGACGTAGGTGACCCAGCAGCGATGTTCGTTATGATTAAATCTCTGAAAGATCCAAGTAAATTAGTACGATGGCGTGCAGCGATGTTCTTATTTGAACTAGGAGACGAAAGTGCGATTCCAGCATTAAAAGCAGCGCAAGATGATCCAGAGTTTGAAGTAGCAATGCAAGCACGTCTAGCGTTAGAGCGTATTGAAGGCGGAGAAGAAGCAAAAGGTTCTGTATGGAAACAAATGACGGAGTCTCGTAAAGGGGAATAATGTATGATTGTTTTCTATGATAGTTGGTGTCCGATGTGTACGGCGGTTGCAGAACGTACGAAAAAATTAGATAAAAAGGGTAAGGTGAAATTTTTTTCATTTTGAGATGAAGATGTAGTTGAGAAGTATGAACTTTCTCAAGAACTACAAAGTAAGATGGAACAAAGATTGTATATTTTAAAAAATAATAAGTGGTATGACGGCATTCATAGCATATATGTATTAGCAAAGGTCGTTCCATCTTATTGGTTTGCCGTACCTTTTATAAAGCTATCTATCGTATTTGGTTTTGGAAGTAAAGTATACGATTATATCGCTAACAATAGAAAACTTGTCCCAGTTGGACATTGCCGCGAAGGGATTTGTGAAATCCCTACAAAAAAATGAAATCATCGTTATCTTTCTTTTGCACCTATTAATAGAGCGTGATATGATGAATTTGGAATGAAAGTTGAAGGAGAGATTACAAGATGTCAAATGCTTATGAAGAATACATGCGCCAAATGGTAATCCCAATGCGCCAAGAGTTAGTGCGTTCTGGGTTTGAAGAGTTAACTACAGAAGAAGCTGTAACAGAATTTATGGAAAACGTAACAGGTACAACTTTAGTAGTTGTAAACTCTGTTTGTGGTTGTGCAGCTGGTTTAGCACGTCCATCAGCAGGTCAAGCGGTTGTTCGTGCTGAAAAACAACCTGATCATCTTGTAACTGTATTCGCAGGTCAAGATAAAGATGCTACTGCAAAAATGCGTGAATACTTCGGAGAAATTCCTCCGTCTTCACCATCTATGGCATTGTTAAAAGGAAAAGAAGTTGTTCACTTCATTCACCGTCATGAAATTGAAGGTGCAACTATGGACGAAATTATTACGAATTTAGAACAAGCTTTCGAAAAGAATTGCTAAAGAAGGGGGAGAGTAAATCTCCCTCTTTTCTTTATATAGAGGTGAAAAAATGATAGTAACAACAGCAGGAAGAACGAACAAAGAAATGACAGCTTATGCAAACAGGGTAGCAGCAGAATTAAATGCTTCTTTCGTTAAACGTAATGACATACCAGTACATAAGCTGCATGAACAGAATGAACAAGATGTACTTGTCGTAGGGAAGAACCGATTAGCTATTTATCCAAAAGGTACGGAAGAATCGTTTTTCTTTCATCCGAACTCAGCGATGTTTCGTGTGAAAAGGTTAATGCGCGGAGAACACGATCCGTTTGTACAAGCCACGCAATTAGAGAGAGGAATGACAGTGTTAGATTGTACGCTCGGGATGGCATCAGATAGTATTGTAGCGAGCTATATTGTTGGTGAAAGCGGAAAAGTAACAGGACTTGAAGGCAATGAGTATATGGCTTATATTATGGAAAATGGTTTGAAAACATGGTCTTCATCTGTTTCTGAAATTGATGAAGCAATGCAACGAATTGATGTAAAGCAAACGGAGCACTTCGCATTTTTAAAACAATGTGAAGATAATAGCTATGACATCGTTTATCTCGATCCGATGTTTGAAGAAACTGTCATAGAATCTGACGGAATTAAAGGATTAAAACATTTCGCTTTGTATCATGATATTACTGATGAAACAATTGCGGAGGCGAAGCGAGTGGCGAGAAAGCGTGTCGTATTAAAAGATCATTTCCGTAGTTCTAGATTTGAAAAACACAATTTTCACGTATACAAAAGAAAAAGTGCTAAGTTTCACTTTGGTGTAATTGACCCTTGCTAATTGTTTGAAAAGATGTATAATAAGCAATAATTAATTAAATATACTGTCTGTGATGAAGAGAGTAGTCTTTTTTAGAAGGAAAGCGAGCTAGGGATGGTGTGAGCCTAGTGCGGAAGAAAAAGATGAAGCGCACTTCGGAGATGCTTCTTGAACGAATAGTAGAGTAAGCCGAGGCCCCCTGTCCTCGTTATAAACGGGAAAGTGGTTCGTAATGAACAACAAGGGTGGTACCACGGGTTCAAACTCGTCTCTTTTTTAGAGACGAGTTTTTTGTATTTTAAAAATGAAGGAGGTTGTAGCATGGATTATAAAAAGCAGTTTGCAGAAAGTTTATCTAATATTTTTACGAATGAATTAACGCAACAGCAAATTTTAGATTTAATTGAAACACCGAAACAAGATGAATTCGGAGATGCAGCGTTCCCATGCTTTTCATTAGCGAAGCAATATAAAAAAGCACCGGCTATTATTGCAAAGGAAGTTGCACAGAAATTAAGTGATCCGTTTTTTGCGAAAGTAGAGGCTGTTGGTCCTTACGTAAATGTCTTTTTTAATCGTGAAACGGTAAGTGATACAGTATTAAAAACGATTTTAGCGGAGAAAGAAGAGTACGGTCACAATCATTTTGGATATGAAAAAACGGTCGTTATCGATTATTCCTCTCCTAATATCGCAAAGCCATTTTCAATGGGGCATTTACGCTCTACAATGATAGGAAATTCATTGAAACATATCGCTGAAAAATGTGGCTATGAAGTTGTAGGAATTAATTATATTGGAGACTGGGGAACACAGTTTGGAAAGTTAATTACAGCTTATAAAAAATGGGGAAATGAAGCAGTAGTGAAAGAGGATCCAATACGTGAATTATTTAAGTTATATGTTCAATTTCATGAAGAGGTAAAAGACGACGAAGAATTAGAAGAAGAAGGACGCGCTTGGTTTAAGAAATTAGAAGAAGGTGATGAAGAAGCTGTTGAGCTTTGGAATTGGTTCCGCCACGAATCCTTAAAAGAATTTTCTCGTATTTATGAACTTCTCGGTGTGGAATTTACTAATTTTCAAGGAGAAGCTTTTTATAATAATTTAATGGAAGACTTTATTGGGATTTTAGAGGAACATGATTTACTTGAAGAGTCAGAAGGCGCATTAGTCGTTAATTTAGAAGAAGAGGGAATGCCACCTTGCTTAATTAGAAAATCAGATGGTGCGACGATTTATGCAACGCGTGACTTAACAGCAGCGCTATATCGTCAAAACACATTTGGTTTTGATAAAGCGTTATACGTAGTTGGCCCGGAACAAAGTTTACACTTCAATCAATTTTTCACTGTATTAAAAAAGTTGGGCTACACTTGGGTTGACGGCATGGAACATGTACCGTTTGGGTTCATTTTAAAAGATGGTAAGAAAATGTCGACACGTAAAGGAAGAGTTATTTTACTAGAAGAAGTACTTGAGGAAGCAATCGAACTTGCAAAACAAAATATTGAAGAGAAAAATCCGAATTTAAAACAGAAAGAAGAAGTAGCGAAGCAAGTCGGTGTAGGCGCAGTTATCTTCCACGATTTAAAAAATGAGCGTATGCATAATATTGAATTCTCATTAGAAAATATGCTGAAATTTGAAGGGGAAACAGGCCCATATGTACAATACACACATGCACGTGCTTGCTCTATTTTAAGAAAAGAAAGCGTAGAATTTGAAACGTGTACGTTTGCATTAAAAGATGATCATAGCTGGAGCGTTGTAAAATTACTTAATAAATTCCCACAAGTAATTGAAATAGCCTTCAACAAAAATGAACCATCGGTTATTTCGAAATACGTATTAGATGTAGCGCAATCGTTTAATAAATATTACGGGAATGTGCGTATATTAGAAGAGAGTGAAGAGAAAGACAGTAGACTGGCATTAGTGTATGCTGTGACGGTTGTATTAAAAGAGGGATTACGTTTACTTGGGGTGGAGGCACCTGAGGAGATGTAACATAAAAAGGTGTATATATCATTACAGATATGTATGCCTTTTTTATTTTGTATAGGAACGGTGTAAGCAGTATTTTCACATTATCAAAACTATATTTGAAGGATTGTTTAAAGCATAGGAATGTTTTTATTAAATGGAGAATTGTAATAGGTGTATATAAAAGGAGGCGTTAAACTTGGAAACGTACGATTGGAACAGTAAACTAGCGTATTTAAAGAATACGAGAGATCTATATTACAATGACGATTATGTAAGTTTTTTAGTAAATACAGTTTGGAGAATCACTAAGCCAGTACATATCGTTGATTACGGTTGTGGATATGGTTATTTAGGCTTAATATTAATGCCATTACTTCCAAAAGGATCAAAGTATACAGGCATTGATAGCGGGGGAACATTAATAGCGGAAGCGAGAGAGTTGTTTCGTTTACTTCCGTATGATTCAGAATTTCTTGAAGGAGATGCTACAGAAATTGAATTGAACGATAAATACGATATAGCAATTTGTCATGCGTTCTTGTTACATATGAGTTCACCAAAAACGATGTTACAAAAAATGATGCATTCAGTTAAAAAGGGCGGAAAAATAATCTGTTTTGAACCACATTGGATTTCAAATATGTCTTCATATGTGTTAGATGGGGAGGAGCAATCGGAAATTATTAGGTTAGGCACTTTGCAGAAGTTATTTGAAAGTGACACACAGAGAAGCGGAAAAGATGGAAATATTGGTATGAAAATACCGATATATTTAAGTGAATTAGGCGTGGAAAATATTGAATGTAGAGTAAGTGATAAAGTGAACTTTTTAGATTCTAATATGCACCATCATGGTAAAGCGAAGTTGTATCATTCATTAAAGGAAGAGGGGATTGCGGGGAATCCAGGTGATAAACAGCAATTTATAGGACGTTTAATAGACAGAGGATTAACATATGATGATGCGCTAGCTCAATATGAAGCTGAACTACAATTTTTTAAAGCATTTCATATACATTCTTCATTAGTGTATGCTCCGAATATGAAAATTACATTTGGTGAAATAGTATGTTAATAGGTAGTAATACGATGAAACATGTCGCTGAATGTCGATAAGTCGATATTCGACATATAATCGCTGATATATTTTAAGGATCGGTCGATATATTTTGAAAATCGCCGATAAAATGAAAGAATCGCTGATATATTTGAATTATCGCCGATATAATTTCATGTACTGATTACAGCTATATAAAAATAAGATCCGCATGTTACGTTATTCCATTTAATCAAACAAAATACAGAGAAAAACAATCATTTTTACTATATTTTGTTATAAATTTGAATAATATTAAATAATACTATCCATTATAGGAGATTTTAGTTGAATACATACAATATGATGTGTAAAATCTAAGCAAGTAGCAGTATAAATAAATATTCGAGGTGAATACATGCTAGATTTTAAGCAGTTAGATGCTTGTTTGAAAGACAAGAGATTTATAGATGGATTACAGGAAATAAATAATGAAATTTCATATATAAAAGAAAAGAATACTTTATCTTATGTGAAGAATTGGCTTGCTAATATTCCTTCACATAAGGAGTTTGATATATTAATTCGCCTTACTGATGAAGGGCTTATGCACCAATACAGTTCATTCCTCATTCGCTACGCTTATAAAAAATTCCCAAATATGAGAACGCTCTCTTTATATTGTGATGAGTTAATTGATGAGCGGAAAATTCTTGAAGCAGAACAGTTGCTAAAAGACGCTTTAGAAGAGAGCAATAAAGAAGAAATAGATGCCGATTTTTTAGCGAAAACATATTTTACGTTAGTAAGATGTCTTTTAGAAATGAAACGAAATGAAGAAGCTCTTTATTATATGAAAAAGGCAGAGGAGTACAGTGAACGTGCCGTGTTTGATAAATGGGGATACGTCTATATGCATACAGGTGAATGGGAGAAAGCAGAAGAACAATTTATAGCTGGTATGCAGCATAAAGATTGTGAAGAGTTATCTACCTATTTATTATCACAGTTATATGCGAATAAAGGAGAACAAAAACGTGCATTGGAGCTAATTGATGATGCAATTGTAAAGTTCCCACAAGTACCATATTTTCATTTTGAAAAGATAAAATATGTATTAGATTTAGGGAAGTACGAAGATATGTTATCAGTAATAGATAACATAAATAAACAGCTTCCTTATCATGCGTATAAAGCTTATTTCGTACATTTACGAGCAGAAGCACTGTACAAAATGAATAAACTTGTAGATTTACAACAGTTATTAAAAGAAGAAAAAAGTTTAAAAGGGTCTTTATATCATAATTTAGAAAAAAATCCAGATGGAAAAAAGGTTCACCTGCCGATCGTTCCCATTGTACAAAAGGATAATTATTGTGTGCCGACAAGTTTAGAAATGATGTTGCAGTTATGGGGAGAAAAACGTACACAAGATGAAATAGCAGAGTTTATTTTTGATATGACAGGATCGAAGTTTTCAGATACTGTTTCTTATTTAGAAGAATTAGGTTATGAATATCGTTATTTTAAAGGTAATGAAGAGAATTATAAGAGACTGATTGATGAAGGAATTCCTGTTTTATTAAGTATAGATATTGAGCATGCTTCACATGTACAAGTACTAGCTGGATATGATGATACATTGCAGGCCTTTTATGTTCAAGATCCGAACTTTATAGAGCCAGTTATTGTGGAATATAGTAAGTTACAAGAAAAATATCGTTATACAGGTTGTTTAGCAATTACGTTTGTTCCGCAAGAAAAGAAGGAACTACTATCATTTTTAAATGAAGAAGAACATCATTATTTTAAATCTATTTTTTCTTTAACAGATCATTTGGATGAACAAGATAAAGAGGGGATTCATGACTTAGTACAGTTTTTAAAAGGGACGAGTGATAATCCGAATACGTGGTTATATACGGTTAAGCATTTAGATGTTGAAGTAGATAAAGAATTTATTTTATATTGTATAGAAAAGTTAATGGAGAAATTTCCTAACTCAGATTTTGTTAAATTACATGGTGCACAGTGCTTTATTCGCCTGGAAGAGTTAGAAAAATCTGGGCACATGCTTGCGAGTGTTGAGAAGAAAAATAGTCGTGCCTTATATCATTTCATAAACGGAAGGTATGCTTTTGAGCAGGAAAGTTATTTAGAAGCGATTTCAAGTTTTCGTTCCTCATTACAATTAGACGCAGATCAGCCGATTGCTTGGAGTTTCCTTGCGTTATCCTATATGTATATCGATCAATCTGATAAGGCATTGCAGTTTTCTCAAGTTGCTTTAGAACGTAGTCCAGAAAGATTTACTTTAACGAATCACGGGTTAATATTAATAGATTTAGAAAGATATGAAGAAGCGTATGAAATCTTTAACGACCTGTTAAGAGAGTATAAAAATGAGGCACATGTATGGTATGAGCGAGCGAGATGTGCGCATCATTTAGGGAAATTACATTTAGCGATAAAAGGGCTTAAAGTAGCGATTCATTTGGATAGTAATGCACCTTACATTTATACGAAACTTGCAGAAATATACGAATCTGATCTGAAGGATGAAGAAAGTACGAAAGAAATTTTATTAAAAGGTATTGAGAATTGTGATGATAAGGCACCTCTATATGTAAAACTGGGTGACTATCATTTTCAAAATGATAGCCTGGAAGAAGCAGAATCGTTGTATACTCGTGCTTTAGAAGAAAATCATGATGATGTTTATTCTCACTTCGGACTTACGCAAGTTTATATGGCAAGAGAACAATATAAGGAAGCAAAAGAATATATTCTCGGTATTGAAAAACAAATTGAAAAGAGCCAAGATTTTCTTATGAATGCGGGAATGGTTTTATGGGATGCTGAAGTTGAACTTGGTGGAAGTGAAGAAGGGTTTAAAGTAGCATTGTCTAAGTTAGAGAGTGGTATAGAGCAGAGCGAATATAATGTAGCAAGCGCGTTAGATGAATATGTGAATCGAATTAAAGGAACGGTATTTGTGCAGCGAGGTATAGCATTCTTAAGAACGTTACAAAAAGAAAGAAATGAAGTAAGTGAATATGGTTGTTATACAGGTATTTTATATGAATCTATCGGACAGTATGGCCAAGCGATGAAAAGATATAAAAGGGCGATAGAACAAAAGGAAACGGCATTACCGTATTACCGAATTGGTGAAACACTTATGGCATTAGGACAATTGACGGAAGCAAAACAGGCATATGAAACATGTTTAGAGCTTGATGGGAATTTCGTCGGTGTACATTTACAGCTTGCGGAAATATATGAAAAAGAAGAAAATCGTTCTAAAGAACAAAGTCATATGGTTCAGGCGATGAAAGAAGAGCCGCTGCATATTAATATGGAATATTTGGCGCAGCTTTCAGTAGAAATGAATCTTCAGAAAGAGTTGCTGACTGAACTAGAACAATTAGTGGACGAAGTGCCTGAAATATGGCGATTAGATGCGATTGCATATGTGTATGGAGCGATGGATGAAATAGATAAAGAACAAGCACAGATTGAAGAGGCACTACGATTAGATAGTGAGCATACAGAAGTTTTATATCATTATGCAAAAGTATTAGTGAAAAATAGAAATGCAAAAGCAATTGAAATTGCAATGAAGGTTATACAAAAAGATGTAAATAATGAACGTATATTTGATGTATATGTAAAAGCGATAGAACAACATAAGAAATGGTCTAACATACGAGATTTTCTTCACATATTAAAAGTCAAAAAGGCAGAAAGAAGTATGGCGTTTATGTACGCTGCATCTGCAGTTACAGAAAGATGGATTGAACGTCAACAAAATGAACAGCCGAAGAAATCCATATTTACGAGAGCTCTTTATCGTATGAAAAACCGTGCGAAAGAAATTTCGATTATTACTACAATCATTGATTTATATGAAATTTCGTTACAGTTAAATCCGAAAAATAGTATGGCAGCGCAGCGATTTGCACTATTTTATGAGAATGTGGCGATGTATAAAGAGGCGATAGATGTATTGCAAACATCATTAGAAAGTAAATGGGATTACGATGTAGCCAAGCAACTTGTAAATCTTTTCATAGAGTGTGAGGAAGAAGATAGGTTACGGGATGCTGCAGAATTAACGAAGCAAATGGTTCGAGAGTTACCAGATGATTACGATACTCTTCTTCTTCAGGCACAAGTATTCTTTAAAGCAGGAGAAGAAAGAAAAGCAGAAAAGATTACTTTACAATTAACGGAGCAAACACCATTTGTAAGTAGAGCATTTCTTGCTTTAGGAGAAATATATCAAAGTCAAGAACGGTTTGAAGAGGCAATTCACGTATTAGAAAATGCTTCTATCCATCATCCGAATGAAACAGCAATTCTTCTTTCTTTAGCATCTTCATATCATGGTGCTGGCCAAACACGAAAGGCAGAAGAAATAGCAAATGAAGCATTAATAATTGATGCGAGTGATTTGTTAGCGAGATACGATCGTGCTTGTTATTTAGCGCAGTTAAACAGAAATGAAGAGGCGAAGGAAGAGCTTGAAATTGTACTTCGTGAGGATGAGTCGGGATTTTTCGCTGAACTTATCGAGGATGATGAAAATTTAGCAGCACTGCGAGAATTTGAAAAGTAATTGTATAAGAATAGTGAAAAAAGGGCATAATTAAATATATATTTCGAATTAGTTGACAATTGATTACCAAATGGCATAAAATAGCTTTTAACAAAGTATACAAATCTGAAGACGAGAAAGAGTAAAATAGTGTACTGTTCCCCAGAGAGCCGGTATGTTGCTGAAAGCCGGTGTGCAGACGTTATTTGAAAATCATCTCCGAGGAGCCGAGGCTGAAAATGAGTAAGCTCGGACGGATGTCTACCGTTACAAAGAACACGTATGATAGTACGTTGCTAAGTGCTATTAGTGAAGAGCTAATAGAATTAGGGTGGTATCGCGGGTAAACCCGTCCCTATTTTATAGGGACGGGTTTTTTGTGTGCTTTAAAACATTCAAAAGGAGTGATTGTAGATGAAGAAAGTAGATGTAAAAGAGTCAGCTGTAGGGAGAGAAACACGTATTCGTAAACAGTGGAACGAGCAGAGCATTTTCGAACAATCAATTCAGAATCGAGAAGGCGCACAATCTTTTGTGTTTTATGAAGGACCACCAACGGCGAACGGACTACCACATGTAGGTCATGCACTTGGACGAACAATTAAAGATGTAGTAGCAAGATATAAAACGATGTCTGGTTATAAAGTATTAAGAAAAGCGGGATGGGATACACACGGTTTACCTGTAGAATTAGGTGTTGAGAAACAACTTGGTATTTCTGGTAAACATGAAATCGAAGAGTATGGAATTGAACCATTTATTAAGAAGTGTAAAGAGAGTGTATTCACATATGAGAAGCAGTGGCGTGAATTCACTGAAAGTATCGGTTATTGGGTAGATATGGATGATCCATACGTTACGTTAGAGAATCCATATATCGAAAGTGTATGGCATATTTTAGGGACGATTCATGAAAAAGGATTATTGTATAAAGGACATAGAGTTTCACCATATTGCCCAAGTTGTCAAACTTCACTAAGTTCACATGAGGTTGCCCAAGGGTATAAAACAGTAAAAGATTTAAGTGCAACAGTTAAGTTTAAAGTGAAAGATAGTGACAATGAATACTTCCTAGGTTGGACGACAACACCTTGGACACTTCCAGCAAATGTTGCACTCGCTGTACATCCAAATATGGAATACGTGAAAGCGAAACAAGAAGGTCATGCATACATTGTTGCGAAAGAACGTGTACGAGATGTATTAAAAGAAAACTATGAAGTATTATCTGTTCATAAAGGAGAAGAATTATTAAATACTTCTTATACAGCACCGTTTCCGATGAAAGAAGTTACAAATGGGTACCGCGTTATCGGAGCAGATTTTGTAACGGCAGATAGTGGTACAGGACTCGTTCATATTGCTCCAGCATATGGAGAGGACGATTATAGAGTCGTTCAAAGTGAAGGGTTGTCATTCTTACATGTTGTAGATGAGAAAGGTGAATATACAGAAGCAGTACCATTTTTGAAAGGTAAATTTGTAAAAGATTGTGACGTAGATATCGTTCGTTATTTAGCGAAGGAAGGTTTACTTTATCATAAAGAAAAGTATGAGCATAGTTACCCACATTGTTGGCGCTGTGATTCACCACTTCTTTATTATGCAGGTGAAAGTTGGTTAATCCGAACGACTGCAATTAAAGATACATTTTTACAAAACAACGATACTGTTACTTGGTATCCAGATCATATGAAACATGGACGATTTGGTAAGTTTTTAGAAAACATGGTGGACTGGAATATTAGCCGAAATAGATATTGGGGAACACCATTAAACGTATGGGAATGTGAAAGTTGCGATCATCAATTCGCACCGAAAAGCATTGCTGATTTAAGAAAGCATAGTATGAAAGAGACACCTGAAGACTTAGAATTGCATAAGCCATATGTAGATGAAGTGCAAGTTTGCTGCGAAAAATGCGGAAGTACAATGAATCGCACACCAGAAGTAATTGATGTTTGGTTTGATAGTGGTTCGATGCCATTTGCGCAATATCATTATCCGTTTGAAAATAAAGAGTTATTTGAAGAACAGTTTCCAGCAGATGTAATTGCAGAAGGAATTGATCAAACACGCGGCTGGTTTTATAGTTTATTAGCTGTATCAGCACTATATACTGGAAAAGTACCGTATAAACGAGTGCTATCACTAGGGCATGTTCTAGACGAGGAAGGACAGAAAATGTCTAAAAGTAAAGGGAATGCACTAGATCCAGTTGATTTAGTAGAGAAGTTTGGTGCTGATGCTTTAAGATGGGCTTTACTCGTTGACAGTGCTCCGTGGAATGCGAAGCGTTTTTCTGAAAGAACAGTATTAGAAGCAAAATCTAAATTTGTAGATACATTAGTCAATGTGTATAGCTTCTACGTTTTATATGCAAATTTAGATGAGTATAATCCGAACGAAACGTATGACGTAAAGCGGACGAAATTGGATGAATGGGTATTATCAAGATTGCATAGCACAACGAAAAAAGTGAGAACTGCACTTGATGATTATCAATTTACGAATGCAGCTCGTGAAATCGCGACGCTTGTAGATGAAGTAAGTAACTGGTACGTAAGACGATCACGTAATCGTTTCTGGGAATCTGGTATGAATGCTGAAAAAGCAGCTGCGTATGAGACACTTCATGAAGTGCTTGTAACAATTAGTAAACTAATTGCACCATTTACACCGTTTGTCGCTGAAGATATTCATTTGAATTTAACTGGAAGTAGCGTTCATTTAGAGGATTATCCAGTTGTAAATGAATCACTACTTCAGCCGAAATTAGAAGCGGAAATGGATGCAGTTTTACAAGTTGTTGAACTTGGAAGAAGTAATCGTAATCAACATTCTTTAAAAGTAAAACAGCCGTTAGCGGAACTTGTATTACTTGAGCATAATGAAAATGATATGGATTGGGAATCTTACCGTGATATCGTTATGGATGAGTTAAATGTGAAGGCGTTCCATGTTGAACTCGATGAAACGAAATACACATCTTATCAATTAAAGCTGAATTTTAAAACGGCTGGGCCGAAGTTCGGTAAAAATGTGAATGCAGTAAATGGCTGGCTAAAACAATTATCACAAGACGAGGTACAAAACTTTGTCTCTACAGAAAGAGCAGTTTACGAAGTAGCATCAGGAGAAGAAATAGTTGTAACGACTGAAGATGTATTAGTAGAGAAAGTTGCGAAATCTGGATTCTCTAATACAACTAACGGACAATATACAGTAATGTTAGATACGAATGTAACGGAAGAATTGCTACAAGAAGGGGTAGCACGTGAATTCATTCGCGCCGTTCAAGAATATCGTAAGCAGTTGAATTTACCTGTTAATTTACGAGTAGATGTAATTCTTGATACAGAGGAAGAACTACAGCAAACGTTAACGAATCATAAAGAGTTGTTGGAAGAAAACTTACTCGTTAAACAATTTACATTTGGTCACTTAACGAATGAAGATGATGAACTATCTTTAGGTGAGACGAAAGTTCGTATTAAATTAAGCGCGACTAAGTAAAGAAAAGGAAGTTGGAATCATTCCAACTTCCTTTTTGTATGATAGATATTTATCTGGCTAATTTTTTCATAATCGATTCGATAGGACCTCAAGAAAATTTCTTTCTAAAGTATTGTTTTCGCTTTACACATAAATATTGAGAAAATTTCACTCCCCCTAAATGGAAAGGTAATAGAATTGTTCATAGAGAATTACTCGTAGATTCAATTTTTATTCCCCCCATTTTATGGGGAATGATTGCCTAGTGGTAATGGGATAAGGTTGAGCTACTTTATTAGGGGGAGTGGTTCTATGTTTAATAAAAAAATGGTGGCAATGGCAATGACTGTGCCGTTAGTAATGGGGACAATTTCTACAGTTTCGGCATTGGAAAAACAACAGCAAGTAAAGCTAGAAGCTTATTCGCCGCAGAAAAAAGCAACAGAATATTTAAAAGAAAATGCTGCGCAGTATGGATTAAAAGCAGACCTTTCAGACTTACAATATATTTCTACAACAGAAACGTCAGTAGCTTCATATGTTAGGTTCCAACAAGTTGTGAATGGTGCGCCTGTATTTTCAAAACAAATTACAGTTACTCTTAACGGAGAGGGAAAGGGAGTACTTGCTGTTTCTGATTATCAATCTGTTAAAGGTGTGAAGGAAGCTACTACAAAAATTAGTGAAAAAGATGCAATACAAAAATCAATGGCGTATGTTGGAGAAGTAAGTGAACAAAACTTATGGGCTCCTACAGAGAAAGAATTTGGATATATTGTTGAAGAAGGAATTGCTCGTCCAGTATATAAAGTTGTAGTCCATTCTAATAATCCATTTGGTGCATGGGAAACATTTGTTGATGCAGAAAATGGAAAGTTAATTAAAAAGGTTGATATAAACCGTAAAGCAGAAGGATCAGGAAAAGTATTTTTACCTAATCCAGTCGTATCTAGCGGTAGTAAAGTAGGTTTAAAAGATAACAATGATGCAGATTCAACAGCACTAACGAACCAATTAAAGACTGTTACGTTAAAAGGTTTAGATGGGACAGGATTTTTAATTGGAGAGTATGTAACGATTTCCTCAAAAGCAAAAACGAAATCTACAAACTTACAATTTAACTATACACGTGCAAATGATAGCTTTGAAGATGTGATGTCGTATTATCATATTGATACTTTACAACGTTACATTCAAAGTCTAGGTTTTAAAAATATTAATAATCGCTCTATTAAAGTGAATGTGAATGGAACAACGGCGGACAACTCATTTTATTCTCCGACAACGAAAGCTTTAACCTTTGGTACTGGCGGAGTAGATGATGCAGAAGATGCAGGTATTATCGCACATGAATATGGACATTCAATTCAAGATAACCAAGTTCCTGGCTTCGGTAGTTCTGCAGAAGGTGGAGCGATGGGAGAAGGATTTGGTGATTTCTTAGGTGCTACGTATGAAGATGCAGTATCGACAACAGGCTACGGAAAAGCATGTGTTGGAGAATGGGATGCGACTGCTTATTCTAGTTCAGATCCAACGTGCTTACGCCGATTAGATAATAATAAAGTGTATCCGAAAGATGTTACGAATGAAGTACATGATGATGGAGAAATTTGGGCTCAAGGACAATATGAGATGGCGCAAGCATTTGGTCGTGATGTTGCAACGAAAATTATTTTACAATCGCACTGGTCGTTAACACCAAACTCTAAATTCAGTGATGGAGCGAAAGCGATTAAGCAAGCAGATGCTCTTTTATATGGCGGACAACATGCCGCTGATATCGATCGTATTTGGGCAGCGAGAGGAATTAGTACGAATTAATATAAAAAGTCGTGGCATGTATAAGCCACGACTTTTTAATTTGCTTAAGAACTGGTACTAGTAAAGTAAGCTATATGAATGATAATGTAAATTTATTCGCATTTCATTTGTTTTTTTCGTCTTTAAAAACAAAATGCTCTTTAAATTTTCTAGACTCTACTTTTTGACCATTTCTCATGGAGCGGAAAGGGTGTTCTTGCCAAGTAATCATTACATCAACTTCATCCGCTTTTGTAGCAACTGGAAAATTAGCATGTTCAAATCCAGTTTTTCCACTTGCTAAACGACTTTCCTTTAGAGAAAAGAGTTCATATTTCGTTTTTGATTTTGGCTCGTTGCGGAATACTTCGACTTGTACATTATATACTTCACTGTTTCCAACATTTTTCAATGAAAATTGATATGTTTGAAATTCATCTTTTTTAGCTTGAAGCATATTCTTGTTTGTTTTTTTCGGTTTATCAATATTCACTTGCCATTGATCAGAGTTTTGAGAGATTGGTAAAGATTTTGGTGAATAGGCGTACGTTTCGTTTACTACAATTAGGCAAAACAATAGGAGAAAGAAACTAATCGCTTTTTGCATATACACACCTCGATATAAAATTTTTATTAATATGTGTAAATAAAACAGTAAATATGTAATTTAATGGAAAAAGGTGATACTTTGATTCAAATGAATTTGAAAAAACTTGAAGAAGTAGTAAATGGAGAAGGATTACAAGAATCGTTTCATCTTATACAGATACATGGTGTCTGCATAGATTCCAAAAACATGAAAGAAGGAAATTTATTTGTTCCAATCATTAGGATGAAAGATGGGCATGAGTATGTGAAAGAAGCAATGGATAATGGAGCTGTCGCTTCCTTGTGGAAAAAGTCTTACGGTACTCCGCCAAAAGGGATTCCAATTATATTTGTGGATGACACTTTGTTTGCTTTGCAACAATTGGCACAATTTTATCGAAGAGAGATAAATGTAAAAGTAATAGGAATTACAGGTAGTAATGGCAAGACTACGGTAAAAGATATAATAGGAAGCATTTTAAGTTCAACTTATAGAGTGCATAAAACAAAAGGTAATTTTAATAGTCAAATCGGTTTACCGTTAACAATTTTAGAAATGGAACGAGATACTGAGTTTTTGATACTTGAAATGGGAATGAGTGAAAAAGGACAAATTCGAAATTTATCACGAATCGCACAGCCAGATGTAGCGATTATTACAATGATTGGACAGTCACATCTAGAGACGCTTGGATCAAGAGAAGAGATTGCGAAGGCTAAATTTGAAATTGTAGACGGATTACATGACGGTGGACTGTTCTTATATAATGGTGATGAGCCATTACTTTCTCAACATATTAATACGCTAGGTATAGAAAGTAAGTCGTTTGGTGGAAAGTATACAAATGATTTGTTTCCAACGAACGTACAATTAGATGAATATGGTGTTCATTTTAAATTAAATCATTCAAAAATACAGTACGATGTTCCCTTATATGGAAAACATAATATTTTTAATACGATTGTCGGAATCGCTGTAGGTCAATTTTACAAAGTCCCTACAGAAAAAATACAAGAAGCATTGCAACAAATAAATATTACACAAATGCGCTTTCAGTTTTTAACCGCTAAAGCAGGTTTTACGATTATTAACGATGCATGGAATGCCAGTCCTTCCTCCATGAAGGCTGCAATTGAAACGTTACAGAAGTTAAATGCCTATAAGAAAAAAATGATAGTGATTGGGGATATGTTGGAGTTAGGGAAGAAAGGTGAAACATATCATAGAGAAATTGGTAAAATGTTAAATGAAGAGAGTATTCAATATGTATTTACGTATGGAGAGTTAGCCGAAATTGTAGCGGAAGAAGCAAGAAAGAACTATCATGCAGGAAAAGTACAATCATTTGATAATAAAGCCGAGATAGCAGAGGAAGTATTAAAAGTAATAACGAAAAAGGATGTTGTTTTACTGAAAGGTTCACGTGGAATGGCTTTAGAGGAAATTGTACAAAACTGGATGTGAAAAATTAAAATATATTTAAAAAGTGCTTGCATTTTATAGTGCGAATAGATAGAATACTCTGTAAATACAAAAAGTGATGATCAGGAAAAGTACATGATGCAAAGGTCTACAGAGAGCAATTGGTTGCTGAGAAGATTGCGATACTGCATGATGGAAAGACACCTGTGAGTGTTGCTTTGAACGTGATAATTAGTAAAAGCAAACGGTACCTACCGTTATCAGGACTAAGATGGTCATTATGACAATTTGGGTGGTACCGCGGAAAAATCCGTCCCTATTTATAGGGGCGGATTTTTGTATTCTTTTAAGGGAGGTGAGTGACCGTGGATGATGACGATGACAACAATAACGTAAATAAATATAAAATTACAGGAGGGAAAAATAATGGAGTCAATAATGAAGCGTTCACTCACAAAAGAATGTACGAAGCAAAGCGGAAAGGTTGTATTACTTCAAGGATGGGTAAAAAAGATTCGTCATCTAGGTAATGTTAGTTTTTTATTAATAAGGGATCGATCAGGGGTTATGCAATGCGTATTAGAAAACGAGCTAGCTGGATTTAAAGTAGATGTGGAGAGTGTTGTTCAAGTCGTAGGCCAAATAGTAGAGACTTCGAAAACAGAATTAGGGATTGAAGTGCTTGCTCACGAAGTGAAAATATTAAATGGCGCAGAACCACTTCCATTTGAAATAAATAAAAAGAAGTTACAAGTTGGCTTAGATCAACTACTGAATGAACGGGTATTATCATTAAGACATGAGCGAACCGCTGCTATATTTAAAGTGAAATCTACGCTCGTCCAGAGCTTTAGTGAATTCCTTATAGAGAACGATTTCACACGTATATTTACTCCAAAAATTGTTTCGCAAGGGGCAGAAGGAGGAGCAAATGTTTTTAAGCTTCCATACTTCCAAAAAGAAGCGTATTTAGCTCAATCACCACAGTTTTACAAGCAAATGATGGTAGCGGGAGGATTAGAACGTGTTTTTGAAATTGCACCTGTATATAGAGCGGAACATCACAATTCTTCCCGTCATTTAAATGAATATATATCGTTAGACGTAGAGATTGGCTTTATAAATGATTTTCATGAAGTGATGCAATTAGAAACGGATGTATTACGATATATGTTTCAACAAGTAGCAAAAAACTGTGAGAAAGAACTACAACTATTACAAATAGAAGTACCTGTCATTACAGAAATACCGAAGATCACATTGTTAGAAGCGCAAGAAATTTTGAAAAGTAAGTATCGGAAAGAATCGCCAATTGGGGATTTAGATACAGAAGGTGAGAAGTTACTAGGGAAATATGTGAAGGAAACATATAAGAGTGAATTTGTTTTCATTACACATTATCCGAAAGAAGCGAGACCGATGTATACGTTGCCGAATAACGAGAATCCATCTATTACTGATTCGTTCGACTTACTATATAAAGGATTAGAAATAACATCAGGGGCACAGCGAATTCATAATTATGAAATGTTACTTGCTTCTTTTAAAGAAAAAGGATTACATCCAGATAAATTTCAATCTTATTTAAATACATTCCGATACGGTTGTCCTCCGCACGGTGGTTTTGGAATTGGCTTAGAGAGAGTTGTTTGCAAATTGTTAGAATTAACAAACGTACGAGAGGCAAGTGCTTTTCCAAGGGACTGTACAAGGCTTATCCCTTAATAATAGGGGAAGGAATTCCGCATTTTCTCATTAAAATTTAATATGTCCCTTGACAGTTACTAATATAACCGATATACTTCATATTAATTTCAAAAGAAAATATATTCTAAATATTTAAATGTGTTGAATAGGAGTAGTAAGGTCGTATATTTGTACAGAGAGCTATGGGTTGGTGTGACATAGTCAAATGACATCCTGAACTCGCCTAGGAGCAGTAAGGTGGAACGGAATCACATTCTTAGTAAATCTTAACGGTTAACCTTCGATATTAGGTTTGTAATCAAACGATTACTACTAAGGTGGATTCATAATGGAATCAATAAGGGTGGTACCGCGTTAAGTAAATGGCTTAGCGTCTCTTTATATAGAGACGTTGAGCCATTTTTTATTTTATGGAAATAGAAATGGAGGGTTTATTCGGATTGGTCTATAAAATTTAATTATTTATATAAAATGATTCTATTAGGAGGAAAATGAGATGAAACAGACGGAGCAATGGACTTCGAAATTAGGTTTTATAATGGCTGCAGCCGGATCGGCAATTGGACTTGGCGCAATATGGAAGTTTCCTTATATCGCCGGCAAGAGCGGGGGAGGAGCATTCTTTTTAATCTTTATATTATTTACTGTATTAATTGGATTACCACTACTTATAGCTGAATTTATGATTGGACGTAGTACGCAGAAACAAGCAGTTGGCGCATTTAAAAGTATTGCACCAAATACAGGGTGGCACTGGATTGGACGCCTTGGCGTAGGAACGTGTTTTATATTACTTTCGTTTTATAGTGTTGTAGGTGGATGGGTGTTAATTTATTTATTCAGAGGAGTAACGGGACAACTTATTACTCCAGGACAAAATTACGGTTCATTATTTACTGAAACAATTGGAAATCCTGTTTGGGCAATTATGGGACATTTCGCTTTTATGTTCATTACGATTTGGGTCGTATCAAAAGGTGTACAAAACGGAATTGAAAAAGCAAGTAAATATATGTTGCCAGCGTTGTTCGTTTTATTTGTCGCTCTTATTGTTCGCTCATTAACACTTGATAATGCAATGGAAGGTGTGAAGTTTTTCTTACAACCAGACTTCTCAAAGATTACTTCAGAAAGTATTTTGTTCGCAATGGGGCAATCTTTCTTTGCGATTAGTATCGGGATCTCGATTATGGTCACGTATAGTTCCTATTTAAATAAAAAAGAAAGTTTACCAAAATCAGCAATAACAATTGTTGGATTGAATTTATTTGTTTCATTATTTGCAGGACTTGCAATTTTTCCGGCCGTATTTTCATTAGGAATGGAGCCAACAGAAGGGCCTGGATTACTATTTATCGTATTACCATCAGTATTTAGTCAAATTCCATTTGGTGGGTTTTTCTTAACAGTATTCCTTGCACTATTTACATTTGCGACATTAACATCGGCATTTTCACTATTAGAGACAGTTGTTTCAGCAGTAGCAAATGGCGAACAAGAAAGAAGAACAAAGTTATCATGGATGATCGGTTTCTGCATTTTCTTAGTAGGTATACCATCAGCGTTATCATTTGGAGTATGGAGTGATATTACGATTTTCGGAAAAAATATTTTTGATGCAGTAGACTTCTTATCTAGTAATATATTAATGCCACTTGGTGCACTATTCATTAGTATTTTCGTTTCATTTAAAATGGAAAAGAAGGTATTAGAAGCAGAGTTTTTTGTAGGTGGAAATTATGGAAAGAAAGTATTTACTTGTTGGGCGTTTTTACTTCGATTTGTAGCACCACTCGCAATCATTATCGTCTTTTTAAATATAATAGGGATTATTTAACAGTTGATGTTATAATATTCAGTAAAAAAAGAAGGTGATGATCATAAAGGCGAATTTGATAGAAGCAGGGAAATACATGCATATTAGAGGAAAAAAGCTATACGTTGAAACGCATGGAAACCCTAAAAATAAACCAGTTCTATACTTGCATGGTGGACCAGGAGAAAGTTGTTACGATTTTTCATTTCATCAAGCGGAACGTTTAAAAGATTCTTTATATGTAATTATGATAGATCAAAGAGGTGTTTGTCGCTCAGAAGAAATTACTGAGGACGAAGATTTTGGATTAAAAGATTTAATTGAAGACTGTGAGGAGTTAAAAAAAGTATTACAAATTGAGAAGTGGTCTGTAATTGGACATTCTTTCGGTGGATATGTAGCATTGTTATATGCGTCGATATATCCAAGTTCAATAGAGAAAATAATATTTGAAGGGCCAACTTTCGATTTTGCATTAACAAGTAGAGCTTTATTACAAAAGACAGCGGACTTATTAAAAAAATATGGAAAAGAAGAAGTAGCAAAAGCGTGTTTATTTTATTCATCTAGCAATGCTTGTTCAGAAGAGTTGTTAGAAGCTTATATAAGATTAAGTGATGAATTAGAAGAAAAAAGAATGGAGATTTACAATAATAAGGAAGATGAGACAGATGAGAGTTTATATAGTGATGAAGAGTGGGAAGAATTTTCAAATCGCTCCAAAATTCACTTTGATAGATTAAAATTAGAGGGAGCATGTCATACGTCATTATTATCTAAAATAAAAGATGTACAGAATCCAATGTTATTAATAGTAGGAAAATATGATGTTGTAACGTGTGAAAAACAAATTGAAATATTTAATAAAGATGCCCGAAACGGCAAGTATATCGTATTTGAAGAAAGTGGTCATTCACCTCATTATGAGGAAGCAAATAGGTTTGCAGAAACAGTCATACATTTTTTGAAATGAAGAAAAGGGTGCTTCTCTAAATAAGAAGCATCCTTTCTAAATTTCTGGATATGTGATTGTAATGCTAGGCCACTTACTTTGCCAGTTCTTTTTAATAACTCTGTTTTTGTACATATGTATACGCTCTTTCGATTCCAGAAAATGAGCTGTTGGTCTCACTTGTAAGGAAAGAACATCTTCAATGCCGCACGGAGCTGTTAATATAACATTGTTTTTTTCGTCTAATGTAACCCCTAAAGACGTTGCTGTTTCAGGGAATTTAGAAATAGCATCAACAGAAGAAGAATACGGTGGCATATTATTTACTACGTGCATACGAGCTTGATTCTTTACAGACCAAGGGATAGTAGCATCCATATTCATTAATTTCGTTTCTAATGATTGTTCGTATATCTCATCTTTATGTAGACTATCATAATAAATCACATCAACATCAGGCATAGTCGTTTTAGCTTCATAGTTATGTAAAGTATCCCAAATTTTAGAACGAACAAACCCGGCACAAATCCATCAATCAGGTAATTCTAGTGATTTTGCTAATTGTAATACGTCCATCATCCATTCGTCGTTTTCTATTAAGCGAATGATATGTTGCTCTGTTTGGATATTCATTGATATATTCACCTTTCTAGTAAATTAATGTATTAGTTCAATAATCCATAAAATCCAGTAAGCACCTGGTACAAATAGTAGTTGTGCTAATAATGTACCGAAAAGTCTAGAAATCATTAGCCAACCGTACATTTTACTCATAGACTCAGCACCATTCTCTGATTGTAAAGCACGTTCTGTTAAAAGAGCGATGCGTGGATCGAGTAGTACGGTTAATAAAATTGTAGCAAAACCATTTACAAGACCAGAAGCTGTACTTGCGTTTGTTGCATAATCTGGATTTAGAAATGAAGCGTAAAGGGCAGAAAGAACACCTGCTGTATAAATGGCAGTAGCAAACATATTAATAAGCATAATACGTTTTGGAATACCACCAATGCGTAGTCTATGAATCATTTCTAACTTTGGAAAGCGTACATATTTTTTTGTGTACTTTAACTTTTGAATGTTATTCGTCTTCATCATTCGAATGAATGAACCATCTGTTTCAAAATTTTGAATGACGTATCCAAATAGTTTTGTCAAAGTTGGATACAGTATAATCGCAAGTAATGTACCGATAGAAGCAGATAATAGAACGAGACGTATAATATGCTCTAAATCAATAGAAGAATCTAGTTTTGCTTCATCGACAATACCACCGATTAAAAAGGCTTGTAGTAAGTTAGATGTTCTAGAAATAAGCAGTACCATTCCTACGACGGATAAGGCAACGGCAATCTTTTTTAAACGTACACCAGCTAATCGAATACTATAAGAGCTAGTTTCAACCGCATGGATAATAATTGTGAAAGCCATTATAAAAATTAACGTAATTGACATTTGTTTCACCAGTTTCTATTAAAATAATTGTAACTTTTTCACTTTACCATATGTATCTTTTTTTGTAACTGAAAGTATGTGACATAGGAAAAGTAATTTTTCAGAAAAAAAGATAATGATAGTATTATAATAGAAGGGAAAGAGGGGAGATCTGTTATAGGTTACTTATAAAGTAAAATGAGTGGGGGATTGAAACGTGTACACAACATATTTATTTGATTTAGATGGAACATTGACGGATCCGAAAGAAGGGATTGTCAATTCAGTATTGTATGCATTAAAAAAGGTTGGCATTGAAGAATTACATATAAGCGAGTTAGATTCATTTATTGGTCCACCCATCCAGCAATCATTTGTAGAGAGATATAATATGAATGAAGGAGAAGTTGAACGAGCTGTTTTTTATTTCAGAGAATATTTAAAGCAACGTGGATTGTTGGAGAATAATGTTTACGAGGGTATTCCAAATCTTTTAAAACAATTAAAAGATACTGGAAATCGTTTATTTATAGCAACTTCAAAGCCTACTATATTTGCTGAACAAGTTGTAGAGTATTTTCAACTAACAAATTATTTCGAAGGTATCATTGGAAGTAATTTAGATGGTACAAGAATAAAAAAAGAAGAAATCATTGCTCATATTTTACAAACAAATGAAGAACTTAATAAAGAAGAAATTGTTATGATTGGAGATAGAAAGCACGATATAATCGGCGCGAATCATAATGAAATTGCATCGATTGGCGTTTTATATGGCTATGGTAGTGAAATGGAATTGACTGAAGTTGGTGCGACTCATATCGTAAATGATGTAAAAGAACTACATCATTTTTGTTTAGAAAATAGTTTGATAAAGAAGTAAATATAGAGACTAATAATCCCTTTATAACGTATGATGATGAAATCGTTTTTTGTTTAAAGGGATTTTTCATATGTAATCGAATACTTATAATTAGACATTTTTAGCATGAAAAATTTGTATGAATAAGAGGAGGGATGTCAGAATCAAAAGATTAGTAGTAGAAGTTTATCGATAAAAGTTTGAATATTCTGTTAAATGAGGGGTATAATTGGAGCTAGTTATTATATTATTAGCACTTAGTTTACTTATGTTTGTAGCTTATAGAGGCTTTTCTGTTATTTTATTTGCACCGATTTTTGCTTTATTTGCAGTGTTTTTGACAGAGCCTAGTTTTGTATTACCTTTCTTTTCGAATATTTTTATGGAGAAAATGGTAGGTTTTATTAAACTATATTTTCCTGTATTTTTACTTGGAGCAATATTTGGGAAAGTAGTAGAAATGTCAGGAATTGCGGACTCAATTGCAAAGACAATTATAGAGTTAGTTGGTGAAAAACGTACGATATTAGCAATTGTATTAATGGGGGCTATTTTAACATATAGCGGTGTTAGTGTGTATGTAGTAGTGTTTGCTGTATATCCATTCGCAGCAAAGCTGTTTCGACAAGCGAATATTCCAAAACGTTTAATCCCTGGAACGATTGTTCTTGGAGCAGTCACGTTTACGATGGATGCGCTACCTGGATCACCACAAATTCAAAACGTAATACCTACAACGTTTTTTAAAACAGACATTTATGCTGCGCCGGTACTTGGTATTGTAGGAGCAATTTTTGTACTTACGTTAGGTTTACTATATTTAGAGAGTAGACGTAAGAAGGCGAAAGCAGCTGGAGAAGGATATTTTGGTTTTAACGATGGGAATACGGAAATGGCAGCTTCTTTACAAGTAGAACAAAAAGATATGCCGTTACTGAAAAGCCTTGAAATTACAAGAGCACAGCAAGTAATTGCTTTTATACCACTTGTTTTAGTAGGTGTAATGAATAAAGTTTTTACTATCATGATACCGAAGTGGTATCCGAATGGTTTTGATTTTTCTACAATTGGTATGAAAGCATTTGGCAAAGTAGAATTAAGTGCAGTAGTTGGAATTTGGTCGGTAGAATTGGCATTTATAATAGGTATTGTAACAACGTTATTATTATATTGGAAACAAGTCGTAACAGGATTTCAAGCTGGATTGAATACAAGTATTGGCGGAGCGTTACTTGCGACAATGAATACAGGAGCTGAGTTTGGTTTTGGTGGTGTCATCGCCGCACTTCCAGGTTTTGCAATCATGAGAGATGGCATTTCTGCCACATTCACAAACCCTCTCGTGAATGGAGCAGTCACGACTAATATTTTAGCCGGTATTACAGGCTCTGCATCAGGAGGAATGGGAATCGTTTTAAGTGCAATGGGAGATAAGTTTATTGCAGCGGCTCATCAATTTGATATTCCGTTAGAAGTAATGCATCGTATCGTATCAATGGCATCAGGAGGAATGGATACACTACCACATAACGGGGCTATTATTACTATTCTTACAGTAACCGGATTAACTCATAAACAGTCATATAAAGATATTTTTGCAATTACAGTTTTGAAAACGCTTGCTGTATTTTTAGTTATCACGTTCTATACTTTAACAGGGATTTATTAAATAGATATTTTATAGACGAAAACATGAATTAGGGAAAGAAGAGGTGGAGTAGTTGCAAGAAGTTGCTGAATTTCGTATGCCGAAGTCTGTATTATATGGAAGAAATTCGCTTGAAAAACTGGGGGAACAATCCAAGAAATTCGGGAAAAGAGCGTTTATAGTTACGGATACAATTATGGAGAATTTAGGATATGTTGAGAGTTGTATACAACAATTAAATACAAAAGGTATTACCGTTATTACATATAATAAGGTAAATGCTGAGCCTACAAATATACACGTGTTAGAGGCGTTAACTATTTGTAAAGAAGAAAAGTGTGATTTTATTATCGGTCTTGGTGGTGGAAGTTGTATTGATGCAGCAAAAGCAGTTGCGGTGTTATATACAAATGGCGGAGAAGTAGAAGATTATGTCCAAAAGGATATGGAAATAGACAATGATCCGCTACCGCTCATTGCAATTCCAACAACTTCGGGTACTGGGTCAGAAGTAACAAGTGTAGCAGTAATTACGAATAAACGAACAGATGTAAAAATGATGATGAAGCATCCGAGTTTTACCCCGCAAGTAGCGATTATTGATCCGATTTTAACACGTTCTGTACCACCTCATATTACAGCAGCAACAGGGATCGATGCATTATGTCATGCAGTCGAAGCATATATTTCTAAAGTTTCACAATCACTTACAGATGTACTCGCTCTTTCAGCAATTGAAAGTATTATGAAATATTTACGTATTGCTTATGAAGATGGGGAGAATATGGAGGCAAGAGAAGCGATGATGATTGCTTCCTTACAAGCTGGAATTGCATTTTCAAACGCATCTGTTACGTTAGTTCATGGAATGTCGAGGCCAGTTGGGGCATTATTTCATGTACCACACGGTATATCAAATGCAATACTATTACCTACAGTTTTAGAATATACAAAAGGTAGTGCGGTAAAAAGATTAGCGGAAATCGGCCGCTGTTTAAATAAAGATTTGTATTCCTATTGTGATGAAGAAGTAGCCGACTACACGCTGGGGGAAATAAAAAAACTTTGTTTTGATCTTCGTATTCCAAATTTAAAAGAATACGGAATTGGTGAAGTTGAATTTGAAAAAGCTATTTCTAAAATGGCGTCAGATGCAATTGAAAGTGGAAGTCCAGCAAATAACCCACGTGTGCCATCATATGATGAAATTAAACAGTTGTATCGAGAATGTTTTCATTATCGATATGAAGATTCTATAAAAACATTAGGTGATTAATTTCAGAATATTCTTATAAAATTTCCTTGGAAATAGTTAAAGCAAGACTTTATATATCAAACGTAAAGTCTTGTTTTATTATGTATAATATACATAATAAAATTTCGAAATTATCTTGAATAAATAGTATAAGGTGGGTGTGGGTTTAATGAAAACGATAGGTCTTATTGGTGGTATGAGTTGGGAATCAACTGCTGAATATTATCGAATCATAAATGAAGAAATAAAAAGTAGATTAGGTGGGTTACATTCAGCTAAATGTTTAATTAATAGTGTAGACTTTGAAGAGATTGAAGGATTCCAGTCTAGCGGTGATTGGGATAGTGCAGGAGAAATTCTAGGGAATGCAGCATATTCATTACAAATGGGAGGCGCAGACTTTATTATTATTTGCACAAATACAATGCATAAAGTAATTGAGAAAATAAAGGAGAATATTCATATTCCAGTTTTACATATCGCAGATGCAACTGCGAAAGAAATGAAAAGAAAAGGTATTCAAACTGTTGGTTTACTTGGAACAAAATATACAATGGAGCAAGATTTCTATAAATCACGTATTAAAGAGAATGATATAAAAGTCATAGTGCCATTAGAAAAAAATAGAGAAAAAATAAACGAAGTCATATATACAGAATTATGTTTAGGAAAAATCGTATCTCAATCCAGAGAGTATTATAAAACAGTTATAGAAGATTTAGTGCAAAAAGGCGCACAGGGTATCATTTTAGGATGTACAGAAATAGGATTATTAATAAAGCAGGAAGACGTATCCATTCCAATATTCGATACGACTTATATACATGCAGTTGAAGCAGTTAATTTCGCTGTAGGAAATAGATTATAATTATATTATGTAACCTAATTTGTATATGTGGAAAACATTCAGAAAATATTTTATAATGTAAGTGGTTACATGTAAGGGGGAATGCGTATGTTTTCAGTTCAACCAATCGCATTTGTACATAATGAAAGAAAGGAAATAAAAGACGATGAGTGGGGAGAAGTAAAATCCTATATTACTTTAACGGAAATGTATACAGAAGAAAGTATACAAGGGATTGAAGATTTTTCTCATATTGAAGTAGTTTTTTATTTTCACAAAGTAACTGATGAACAAATTCAATATGTTGCTAGACATCCTAGAAATAATCATGATTATCCTAAAGTAGGGATTTTTGCACAGCGCGGGAAAAATCGTCCGAATCGTATAGGAGCAACCATTGTAAAGGTAATGAAAAGAGAAGGTAAATCAATTATTGTTGAGGGGTTAGATGCTATTGATGGTACCCCTATATTGGATATAAAGCCGATAATGAAAGAGTTTATGCCGAAAGAAGAAATCGTACAGCCTAAATGGGCCACGGATATAATGAGACAGTATTGGAAGGGGAATGGAGTAAAATGAGAATATATGAGGCAACAATTGCAGATTTAGATGGACTAGCATCAGTTTTTAATAACTATCGTATGTTTTATAGACAAGATTCCGATTTAGAAGGAGCAAAAGTATTTTTAAGAAATCGAATCGAGAAAAAAGAATCAGTTATTTTCGTGGCAGTTGAAGACGGGGAATATATTGGATTCACGCAATTATATCCATCATTTTCTTCTATTTCGATGAAAGAATTATGGATTTTAAATGATTTATTTGTGCAAGCTGCTAAGCGCGGAGCAGGAACAGGAAAAAAATTATTAGAAGCTGCGAAAGAATTTGCCTTAGAAAATGGTGCAAAAGGTGTAAAATTACAAACGGAGATTGATAATTTATCAGCGCAGCGATTATACGCTGAAAATGGTTATTTGAGAGATAATCGTTATTTCCATTATGAATTGACGTTTTAAAAAATATTAGATGAAAAGAGGCGCTTTCATTTTGAAGGCGTCTCTTTTCATTTGCATTATAGTTGACTTAAAAGCCAATTTGTCGCATCTTCAAAGTTTTCTGCAATGTAGTTTGGTTCAATATGTGCCCACTTGTCTCGGTACGTATGTAAAGCGTCGTATCCAGCGCCTGTTCGTACTAAAATCGTTGACGCATTCACTTTTGCTCCTGCAACGATATCAGTCCAGCGATCACCAATTACAGCACATTGTGTTAAATCAAGCCCGTGTCTTTCAGCTGCTTGTAGCAGCATGCCTGTATTTGGTTTACGACATTCGCAACCATCACCGTGTTTATGAGGACATACATAAATATCATCAAAACCGAAGCCTTCTAATTCTTGTACAAAATCGGTTACAGTTGCTATCCCGTCAGCGATACCTGGCTGGTTTGTAAAAGAGAAAATTTTTATATGATTAGCTTTTAGTTTTTGCAAGGATGTTTTTGTAAAAGGAAATAATGTAAATGATCCTGGGTAATGTATTGTAGTATCGCCACCAATTGTACCGTCACGGTCAATGAAAATTGCTTGAAAGTTTGTCATAGTTATAGTCCTTTCCGTTAAAAAGTAGTTTAAAAATATTTTACAAATCGGTAACCATTTACTTCATATCCTAATTTTTTGTAAAAAGGATGAGCCTCTACTCTTTTTGTTCCACTAACTAGCCATGTGCCAATGCAATTATGCTTCTTTGCTAATTGCTCTGCATAATCCATTAATACTTGCCCAATGCCTTTTCGTCGTATTGTAGAATCAACGCTAATAATTGAAATTTCCCCATAACGAGTTACATCTTCTAAATTTTCACGTATACGAAACCCAAGTAATCCAAATATAGTTTCTTCTTCCTCATAAACATATAAAAAATCAAAAGGACTCATTTGTACGAATTGCAATCGGTTGTTCATATCTTCATAGGAAATAGAGGAACCTTTTAATTCTTTCGTCAAAGAGCAAAGCGCATCTATATCGTCTATCGTCGCTTCACGAATTTGAAAAGACATATTATCCACTCCAATAAAATGTAATCAAACATTTATTATTCTGTTAAAAAATATTTTTTCCTGCTAGGAAAGTAAATATTTTATAATGATATATAAATAGTTATATATTATTCTTTTCCTTGTTTGTATTGGAAATGGAAAGAAGGGGAATGTATGTTAGAAGTAAATATCCGTTCTGCTGGATATGAAATAGGTGAAAAAACAATTCATGATATCGCTTTTTCTATTGAAAAAGGTGAATTAGTTGCTCTTATTGGTGCAAATGGTGCCGGGAAAAGTACGACGATTAAAACGATACTCGGGTTACTTGTAAATGTGGATGGTGAAATATCATTTGGCGAGAAGAAAAATCCGTATGCATATGTGCCAGAACACCCGACATATTATGATTATTTGACGCTTTGGGAACATATTGAATTATTAATGGCAGCTCGCGAGAACGAAGCCGGAAGCTGGGAACGGAAAGCTGAAGAGTTATTACATATGTTTCGAATGGATAAGCATAAACATGAGTATTTATCAAAGTTTTCTAAAGGTATGAAACAAAAATCGATGCTTATATTAGCGTTTTTAACAGAACCAGATTTTTATATCATTGACGAACCTTTTATCGGACTAGATCCAGTAGCTACGAAAGAGTTTTTAAGTTATTTATATAAAGAAAAAGAACGCGGGGCAGGAATTTTACTTTGTACGCACGTATTAGATACAGCTGAAAGAATTTGCGAAAGATTTTTACTCATCTCTCAAGGTACATTAGTCGCAGATGGCCATTTAGAGGCAATTCAAACGTTAGCAGAAATGCCAGGAAGTTCATTATTAGATTGTTTTGATGTAATCGTAAGGCGTGAACAGCATGATTAAAAAACAATTTTATAAAAGATTACGCCATGAACTGGGGCGCAAATGGAAGTCCATACGTTCTATAACTGATTGGACGGTTGCGCTATATATTATTATTCCGGCACTTATATTTATGGGAATTTATTATCGTTCACTATGGATGGAAGAACTAGCGATAGGAGAGACGGTTTTTTTCGGATTAGGCCTACTCGCATTTTATGTGATTACATATGCAAGAGGAGTTCGCTCATTTTTTGAGCAAGCGGATAGTTTATTTTTAATTTCGTATCCTGTTCACATGAAAAAGTTAATCCAGTATGGCATGACATATACGTTTATTCGAATAGCAATAACGAATGTAGTAGTTGTTGTTGCGATGTTACCAGTGTTGATGAAAAGTATTGGAGTGACGAAGATACAAGTCGTATTATTTTGGCTATTCTTTACTATATTTCGATTTTTGTTGGCGTTATTAACGAGATTTATTCATGTACGTGTGGGGAAACGATGGCTACTATGGATTATAAAAAATGTAATATTTTCTATAAGTCTATCCTTTTTTGGATTGAGTTTGTTTCTTATTTATAAAAATCCATTGTATTCTATACTAAGTATCGGTCTAGCAGTGTTTCTAATTATCATATTGATAAAAGAAAAATTAAATTATAAAAATTGCTTTTTTAAAGAAGTTGAGAGAGAAAAAGAAGAAAGTATGCGCTGGACGAGTGGGATTATGCAAGTTGGTGGTCATGCAGCTAAACCGAGTAGTTCGAATAAAAAGCCGTGGATGTTTCCGCGTTCTAAAAAGTTTTTAGGAAAGAAAACGGATTATCGTATTGTTGAATCCTTTTTAAAAGAATTTTTCCGTACAAGTAGTGCACGAATATTTTATATTCAAATTGTATGTATAAGCATTGTCAGTATTATTATGAGTCCGAAATGGATTGCCGCTATTATTCTTGCATTTGCTTTATTTGCAATTTCCCGCTATGCACGCGATTATTGGACTGAGTTTGCGAAAAAAATGTTTCTTCATTTATATTGTGATGAAGGAAAATTACTATTGTTAAGATGGAGGGCAGATGGCTATTTATTACTTCCAGTAATACTTTTATATGGAATAGTTATACTTTCTCATTTTTATTTATTACCAGCTTTAATTGCTGGAGTCATTTTTATAGTATGGATTGGTTGGATAGTATTCTTACCATAGAAAAAAGAGCCGAAAAATGGCTCTTTTTTCTAATCCGTAACACATTGATAAATAAAATATACTAAAACGAGTATGCTTGCGGCGGAATACATGGCATCTAAAGTCATCGGAGCTCCTCCTCATTATTGTTGTATTTTTATTGTATGAAATCTTACAATTTCATATTCAAGTGAAAAATATGTGAACGTTAACAAAATTGTAAAGTGCAAAAATTACAATCATTTTGTATAATAGAGAAAACAACCGTTATATAAAATATAATGAGTGAAAGGGGAGGAAACATACATGCCAAATTGGTTTAGAAAAACCTTAGTCGCATTAATTACCGTATTTACATTTGGTTTAGTGACGCCTCCTTCCATATTGCTTGATAATGCCAAAGCTGCGGACAAGCCTACGAGCACAGCTGGGCAACAAAATTTGGAGAGTACGTCCTATACATATGAAGAAACGAATGACAGGTTAACCACCGATACTTTTATTACTTATGCAATGCAAGAAGCAGAGAAACAGTCGATGCAAAAGTTTGGTACTAAAATTGGTCCAGTAATTGAAGATGAGTTTAAAGATGTAATATTACCGAAGATTGAAGAGGCAATTGCTGAACTAGCAAATGATGTACCGGAAGATTCGTTACAATCATTAGCGATTTCTCAAAAACCAGCTGGTGGAAATAATGAAAAGATTTTTCACGTTTACGATACGAAAACAGGAAATGACTTATTGCGTTTCCACGTAAGAAGAGATCATCCACCGCAAGATGGGTATTATTTTAATTTCCACTATCACCGTTTTGATGATGGGTACTCCGGACATCATGAGTTGGGAAATATTTATTGGAATACGAATGTGCCGCCAAAATGGCTTTCTTAAAAAGAACAAGAGAAATCTTGTTCTTTTTTTATGTTTATAGAAGGGTAAGACGACTATGTTGTTGAATAAAATAGGTTTAGAAAAAGAAGTAAAGGGAGTAGGACAATGCAAAAATATATTGTTTTTGACTTTGATGGCACATTAGTAGATTCACAAAATATATTTGTACCAATTTATAATCAACTTGCTGAAAAGAACGGATATAAAACGGTAAGGGAAGAAGAAATTGAGTATTTACGTAAATTAACGATGCCAGAAAGATGTAAACAACTTGATGTACCGCTGTATAAACTACCAATATTAGCGCTGGAGTTTTATAAATTGTATCAACCTGCCATAAAAGATCTTATTTTGTTCCATGGGATGAAGGAAGTATTAGATGAACTACATAAAAAAGGTTACGGAATTGCAGTCATATCATCCAACTCAGAAGAGCATATTCGGGCGTTTTTACACAATAATGATATAGAAAATATACAAGAAGTGTATTGTTCTAAAAATTTGTTCGGTAAAGATAAAATGATTAAAAGGTTTTTAAAATCGAAAAAGATAACGGAGAAAGATATGTTATACGTCGGTGACGAACAGCGAGACGTAGCAGCGTGTAAAAAGGCTGGGGTGAACGTAATATGGGTATCTTGGGGATATGATGTCATTGAAACAGTGAAAAAAGATGCACCAGATTATATGGTTAATAAACCGATGGAAATTGTGCAAGTAGTACAAGGGGCGTATTCTTAATATGAATACACTTTGAGCAGGTATTCATCATATTGAATTTTGGGTAGCGAATTTAGAGGAGTCCATTTCTTTTTATGATATGTTATTTTCTATAATTGGCTGGAGAAAGTTAAATGAAGTAGCATATAGCACAGGAGAAAGTGAAATATATTTTAAAGAAGTAGATGAAGAAATCGTAAGAACTTTAGGACCAAGACATATTTGTTACCAAGCTATTAATAGAAAAATAGTTGATGAGGTAGCAGAATTTCTTTCTAGCACGAAAATAAAGATAATACGTGGTCCGATGGAAATGAATCATTATTCGGAAGGGTACTATACGATTGATTTTTATGATCCGAATGGGTTTATTATAGAAGTGGCTTATACACCAAATGTAGAAATGTAAGGAGGAATATACATGAAAACAATTACAACATGGCAAAACAATATACAAATAGTAAAAGATGCAACGAATATTGTAGAAATTTCTAAAGGTTTTTCACCGGATAAGAAATATATAGTTACGACAATTGATGAGGAAAAATATTTGTTACGGATTGGCGATATACAAGAGTATGAAAGAAGAAAAATAGAGTTTCAAATTTTAAATGAAATGGCAAAACGTAACATACAGGCACAAAAGCCGATTGAAATAGGTATATTGGAAGATGAAAGTGTATGCTATAGTATTTTTTCATATTTAGAAGGGGAAGATGCAAAGAAGCTATTGCCCACGTATTCACCAAAAGAACAATATGAAATTGGTATAGAGGCAGGAAAAGATTTAGCAAAAATGCATACATATGAAGCTCCTAAGGATTTACTTCCATGGTATGAAAGAGCAATGAAAAAACATCGAAAATATGTAGAGGCATATAAAACATGCGGAATAAAAATAAAAAATGATGATAAAATCATACAGTTTATCGATGAAAATGAAATGTATTTACAAAACCGCCCAAATCGATTTCAACACGATGATTTTCATTTAGAAAATATAATTGTGCGAGATGGGAAATATGTAGGTGTTGTTGATTTTAATGGCTATGATTGGGGCGACCCACTTCATGATTTCGTAAAAATCGCACTATTTGGACGAGACATTAGTATCCCATATGCGATTGGGCAAATTACTGGATATTATAACGGAAGAATACCTGAGGAGTTCTGGAAATTATATGCAGTGTACGTTGGCATGACAGTTTTCTCTTCAGTTGTCTGGACATTACGAGCAGCACCGCATATGTTAGATGATACGTTAGAACGTCTTACTATAGTTTTAGAGGATCATAAAGACTTTGAGCTATTAAAGCCAATTTGGTTTCAACCAGAAAAGATTAAGATGAAATAAAAAAGGTAGGTGTGATTTAATCCGTACCCTTTGTAAAGGACATTTTAAAAAAAGTTAGGCGGCATCAAGAAGATGATTTCTGTATTCAACA
>NZ_JAQFUL010000037.1:0-49202 GCF_027716265.1 Bacillus cereus group sp. Bc031 | reverse complement strand
AAGTACATTACGTGTTTTTTAGTTTGTTTGAACGAAAGTTCATTTTGTTTTCGTTCTTAAGTTGATGGGCATGGGGTTTTAGTTGGTTCTGAAAAAAAAGCATCTCATCACTCTGCAATTACATTTAGAATAGCAATATTCCACGCTTCTTACTTAAAAAAGGCATCCAAATATTTCGAATTCTTATTCTTTCGGGGCGTATTTGTTTTATTTAGTATTTTCTTCAGTATAAGTCTAATACATTATTTTTTTCAGGCTAATACTGAAAATATATCAAACACATTTGGATCCGTTTATAAATTTACTATTGCAATTTTGCTGCTATTATTTTCTATTATTATCCATGAACTTGGTCATATAGTTGCTGCTTATCGATATAAAATACAACCTTAAGACGTCGGAATGGGTCTTTATATGATGCGGCCTGTTTTATTTGTTGATTTAAGTGATACCTGGCGATTGCCTAGACGACAAAGAGTAGTTATTGACCTGGGCGGAATTTACTTTGAATTATGGATATTTATATTATTTGAGTTGTGTTATTTTATTTCAGGATTCCAGGAATTTTTTGTAGCAAATCAATTCATACTCATTACAGTTCTATATAACTTATATCCATTTTTACAATATGACGGTTTTTGGGTTCTTACTGACATTCTAGGAATTGCAAACTTGCATACTAGAACCTTCCAATTGGTGAAAAGTGGTCTCCTGGGATACTTTTTTTTCAAGCCTGATTATCGAAAGCAATTTAATGATACAATTAAGAGGATGAACAGGCACTATAAATTAGCATTTCTTACATATGCTAGTATATATTTTTGTTCAGTTATCACTGCTATCTGGTTCATTCTTCGATATACCATCTATTTATTCACATCGCTAGATTCGTTCACATGGGGAAATGCAAAAGGTGCCATTATTGTAATAATTATAGTTTTAATTAGAACAATAGTTGTCTTTACATTAAAATTTAAAAGGGCCGGGAGGGAAAAGGATGATAAACAAACAAACCATCCTTCAAGTAGAAAAAATCAAGAAAGCTTATGAAACCGAAGCAGGAACAATTCAAATTTTAAAAGGGCTTAGCACTAAATTTTATTCTGGAGAGATTGTTAGTATTATTGGTCCTAGTGGAAGCGGAAAATCCACACTACTTGGAATACTGGGATCATTGGATACCCCTACCGAAGGACGTATTATTATTGAACAACAAGATATTACCTCCATGTCAGAAGAAAAGCTAGCTGATTTCCGTGCAAAAAAGATTGGTTTTGTTTTTCAATCGTATAATTTAATCACAACAATGACCGCTCAAGAAAATGTTATGATGGCACTTATGTGCGCTGGAGTAAGAAGCCAAAAAGAAATGATAACAAAGTCTAGGGAAATGTTGGACCTTGTTGGGATGAAAGAACGATATCATCATTTACCAAGCCAGCTATCTGGAGGTCAACAACAGCGTGTAGCAATTGCTCGTGCATTAGTAAATAATCCAGCCATTGTTATTGCTGATGAACCAACTGGGAACTTAGATTCCAAAACAGGAAAAAATATTTTGGACTTAATTTTTCAACTACGTGACCAACTCCAGATGACGTTTATTATTGCTACACATGATACGCATGTGGCAAAACTTTCAGATCGTGTTTTAAAAATGGAAGATGGCCTCCTCGTTCAAGAAACCTTTAACGACCATACAAAATCTAGTGAGCAAGAAGGTGGCATAACACCATGCTACTAAAATCTGCACTACGTAGTTTAGCACGTAATCGTTTAAGAACTTTTTTTACTGTGTTCAGTATTTTAATAGGAGTAGCTAGTTTCTTTTCTATGTCTATGTTGGTAGAGCTGGTTCCGCGATCTATTCACGAATCCTCTAAAATTCTTTTAGGAGGGGATGTGTCAGTTCAATCCTATTTAAAACCGATGGATCGCGAAACTCTTATTTCTTCCATTCCTAAAGAAGAACAGAAAGCGCTCACAACTTCTTTATTAGGTCAAAGTATGGTCAAATCTGATCGGAAAACAACAAGTTTAATTGTAAAGGGAATTGAAACGAACCACTATCCTTTCTTTGGTGATAATCTGTTTCCTAATATTCGTACTTTACATAAAGATGAACTACTACTTTCCAAAAATACAGCTGACCGTTTGCAAGTCAAAGTAGGAGATAGAGTTGAGATTCCTAACCGTTCTACTGGGGCAATGACCTCTTATAAAATTAGTGGTTTAGTAGAAGGTGTCCAAGAATCCTATGGCGATGCTTCAATTTTTGGAACTGCCTATTTACATTTAGATCAAGCACAGCAGCTTTTAAATGTACCTGCAGGCACAATTAATGAAGCATTAATCTTATTAAATGAAAATGTTAATATCTCTTCTTTTAAAAAGAATATTCAAAAACAATTACCACAAAGTAGTGTAATAGATGTTCAGGATAAGGAGCTAGAGAAACAGAAAGATTTATGGATGTTGTTACCATTTCTTCAGCTTTTCAGTATATTAGCTCTTGGAATTGCCGCTATTACTACTTCTAATACAATGAAAGTCATTATTGCTTCACGTACGCATGATATCGCTGTTATGAAGTCCGTAGGAATGAAAACTAAATATATTATTCGATATTTTCTATTAGAAGCATTATGGCTAGCGATTCTCGGAACAGTTGGTGGGATTGTACTCGGCTTATTAGCTAGTGTTTGGCTGACGTCCTATCTAGCAGACGTGCTTTCACTACCGCTACATTGGGGAATTTCATGGTCCGTAATTTTTACAACAATTATTGTGGGATTAATTGTAACCTTCTTAGCTTCTTGGATACCAGTAAAAAGTGGAATGTGTGTATCACCACTTCAAATGTTACGTGATACTGAGAACACAAGTGTGAATTATGCTTTACCATTTAAAAAGAAATTTCAACTTTTTATATTTACTTGTGGCATTCTTTCTATTTATGTTTACAATATAGCTTTCACAACAAATACAAATGGCAACGCAGTCTTTAAGTGGTTTCTTGCTCTTTTACTTACAACTGCAGTTCTGTTATTTATTTTTACTTTTGTCCGATTTATAGGGTTTATATATTCTTTATTATTCAGATTAATTGGCGCCATGAAAAGCATAATGCCACAAAGCCTCTTTCTTGCTTTACACAACATGGCTACTACAAGTAAACGAAATGGTTTATTGGCAGTTACCTTAACTATTGGTGTTGTTTCTGTTGTCTCTAGTCATGTATTTGCAGACAATTTAATTGAGTCAGTTCAAGGTCAATTGGAAAGAGAGGCAATGGGAAATATCCTTATTACAAGTTCCATTCATGACGAAGGGAACGTTGAAAAGCAGCTACAATCTATTAAGGACATAAAAGGATCGAAAAAAGGTTATCAATTAGATGGAAGACTCCAAAATATTAACGGAGTGGACGCAGCATCTATATTCATGAAAAATATAAAAGATGATAAATTTTTTAGCTCAACTAAAATTTCAATAGAAGGGGTAGATACCTCTCTTAACTCTAGATCCTATATGATATCTGAAGGGCGTGATTTAGCTCTATCGGATGCAAAGGGGAAAAAAGCAATTCTTTTGGACAGCTATAAGAAATTAGGTGTAAAAGTCGGTGATACAGTTGACATTCAAATTGGAAATGAATTAGTAAACTGCGAAATTATAGGTTTCTTTAAATCTGGTGTAGTTAAAACCGTTGGCATCCGTATTCCAACTGAAACATTAGCTACATATGGGAAACCAAGCCGAATTACTTATTCCTTAGATAGTGATCCTAAAAAGATAAATACTATATTAACAGAATTAAATGAAAAACTTCCTGGTTCAGCAATGGCATATTCAATTGCTGCTACAGCAATCGATAGTCTTCAGTATATTATTCAAATGCAAAGTGCTTTCTTCTCAATTGTAGCGTTGTTCGCATTTTTAACAGCTGTTCTTACAATTGGAAATCAAGTTGTCATTCGCTTAATGCAACAGACACGAGATGTTGCTATTATGAAAACAGTTGGTATGTCTTCTAGTAATTTGATGAAGTCTATCTTATTAGAAAACACGATTATCTCCCTATCGGCTGGATTAGTTGGCGCTGGAATTGCCCTAGCCTTTTCAGGCATCACTTTACGCTTCTTATTCCAAATGCCGATGAAAATAGATATGACTTGGTCCATTTTAGGTATACTTTTATCTGTTATAACAACAATAATTGTTGTATGGATAGCAGCAAAACAATCATTATCGGCTAAACCTATACACCTTTTACAAAATAAATAAAGAAAGAAAAAAGTGTATTTTGATTATCTAGTCAAAATACGCTTTTTCTATTTTCTTTAAAACAACACATATCCTATGTTTATCAGGTTAAAATTAAAGAATACCCCAGAACGAAAATCTGGAGATCCCTCCCTCACATGCTTGTTCCCATTTAAAAACTGGATTAGATTAAACCTAGTTGATTTAAACGTGTTTCTTATCTCTTATCTTTCTAATTTATTGATTAATAAAATGTAGACTGATCATTAGGTTTTATATTATAAATAGTTTTTATTAAAATAAAGTATTAGACTCAATAGTAGCTATGTAATTATTATACAGTTAATAAGAACAATTCTGAGAAGATGTACGTAGTAATAAAATGGGAGAGGAATAATTTGAATCAAAATAAACCGATAGAAACAGAAGAAAAAATATCTATCATACAAAAAATGAAAAAATGGGCTAGAAACTAAAAAAAAACAACTTCTTGTACTTTATTTGGCATATCGAGATGAAAGAGTCCCTTGGTATGCTAAATTATTTACAATGCTTGTTGTTGCGTATGCTTTTAGTCCTATAGATTTAATCCCAGACTTCATTCCAATCTTGGGGTATCTTGATGATTTGATTCTTGTACCATTAGGTGTATACTTGGCATTAAAACTGATTCCTAAAGAAGTGTTGGAGGATTGTAAAAGAAAGGTAGAGGAAAGACAGATAACAAGCAAACCAAAGAATTGGATAACAGGCATTATTATCATTACTCTCTGGATCCTTGTCTTTGTATGGGCTGTAAAAATTGCAAACCTGATTATTTTCAGGATGAAAGAATAAAGAAAGCTACAGAGTATATACAGCTAGATATGGAGGTATTAATGAGCTCTCTCCAAACAGGACAAACATATGGAATATCCGATGCCTATGTAGGTATGACTGATAAAGTACTAACCCGTATGATTTTTATAAATTAATATATGTATTATCTTATAAAAAAACTCAGCAGGATTTATTCTGATGAGTTTTTTGTTTATATAATTTATCAATAATTATTCTTTTTTCTCCGGCTGATAGGAAAGAATAACGACACCTGAACTGGTCGTTCTTGTTTCGAGCAGTTTTAAAGCCTTTGTATCGTTTCCGGTTTTAAAGAGACGCTTTCCGCTTCCTACGATAACGGGATTGACCATAAAATGATATTCATCAATGAGGTCGTGTTGCATCAATGTTTGTATAAGCTCACCACTACCATAAATTAAAAGGTTCTGACCGGGCTGTTCCTTCAGTTTCGATATTTCTTCTACAATATTACCCTTGATAAGATTTGCATTCCATTCGGTTTCTTCTAAAGTTGTTGAGGCAACAAATTTAGGCATGCTGTTCATCTTATCAGCAAAACCTTCTTCATCAGTCATAGAAGGCCAGGCAGCTGCAAAACCTTGATAGGTTACTCGCCCTAGTAGAAGCGCTTCACTTTCAAACAGTAAATTGGATTGAAACTTTGCCACTTCTTCATTGAAATATGGAGCAGTCCAAGCTGGTTCCTCCATGACACCATCTAGTGAGAGGTACATCGATACAATTATTTTTCCCATTTTGTTCTCCTTTAGTTTTAAATTGAGATGTTTACATATTGGTAAAACAATTATTAATTCTCCAGCTAGAGAAAATTTACCTTTTTAATAGTTTCGACAAAATGTATTTATGTATGTTTTGGAATAAACTAATATATATTCATAACTTTGAAATATTGTATAACTTCTAATTTTTATGCATTATTGATTAGCATTGCTTATTGTGCTAACGAATCAGGATAGTGTGGCGACCGACTAAATAGTTGCTTATCCTCAATTATTAGAAGGGGAGTTTTATTATTTCGCGAATTGATTAGACATAGACGAGTGCTATAATTTTCTATATATACATAAAGAGGTGATTACGTATGAATCAAAGACCGTCAGAAGAAGAATACGCCGGGAGCTCCGGCGTATATATCCGATTAGTGCCGGACGGTAACATCATCGACATTTTACTTGCTCAGGAAAAGCAAATGACCGAACTCCTGGCATCGTTGACCGAAAGCCAGGCCGCATATCGGTATGCGGAAGGAAAATGGACACTGAAAGAAGTTGTGGGCCACATTACAGACGCGGAACGCGTCATGACCTACCGCCTGCTCCGGTTCGCAAGAGGGGACCAGACGCCTTTGACCGGTTTCGATCAGGAATTATTCATACCTCCTTTCGGAAGCTGGACAACCGCGCAATTGGCCGAAGACTACCGGGCCGTACGGCAATCAACGATTACATTACTGCGCGGGCTACCAGCGGAGGCGTGGATCCGCAAGGGCACAGCCAACAACCTAAGCATTACGGCGCGCGCCCTCGCGTACAGCATTGCAGGATACGAGCTTCATCACATGGGGGTTATCCGAAACCGGTACTTGAGTTAATCGTCGGCAGAGGCCTTTGGAATGGAACGAACACCACTCATACAACCTTAGATACCGTTCTTATTAGGGTCCCGCCCCACAACCATCAACTTAAGGATTTAGACTATTTTTGAAATAAAAAGCACGTTACTATTCTCTTATGTTAATGAGAAAGGGTAACGTGCTTTTTATGAATATGCACCAAAAACAAGAGTTATATCGATTTTTCTCATTTTGGGGTATTTGTTTTTCTTAGATTGAGGGTGACGGGGCACTACTCTATAATGATCAAATTAAAATTAAAAATAGTTATAGAGACTCCATTTCTCGGAAATGTTGTAACTATTAAGTTGTAAAAAGAACCATAGTTTTTCATTTTTGAAAAGGCTATGGTCTTTTTTAGTTGTAGCAAAGTGATGATGCGAGGAAGTTTTTTTGATAAATCAAAAAAACTTGATTAACAAGTTGCATATAGAACTCATCTACGTATATACTATAAACATCAAAAAAAATTGATGAAGGGAGAGTGAACTACAGTGGCGCAAAATTTCCAGCTCTATGAGAAAAAGTTTAAAGCATTAGCGGATCAGAAACGTCTAGAAATCATGTATGAGCTTTGTCAGAGAGGCCAAACGTGTGTATGTGATTTAACAGAGATTTTTGAAATGACACAATCTAAGTTGTCCTATCATTTAAAGATTTTATTAGACGCAGGTTTAATTGTAAAAGAAACAAAAGGTACGTGGAGTTATTATGATTTAAATGATGCGGAAGTGAATAATTTATTATCAGAAGAATTGTGCTGTATCTTTAGAAAAACAGGCAAAGGTAGCTGCTGTTAAAATTTTAATTTATTAATCAAAAAAAATTGATTAATGATATGTAAAGAGGAGGAATAAGGTATGAGATATGTTCACGTTGGTATAAACGTTACGAATTTAGAGAAGTCCATTGAATTTTATGAAAAAGTATTTGGTGTATCACCAGTTAAAGTGAAAACGGATTATGCAAAATTTTTATTAGAGACGCCAGGACTTAATTTTACGCTGAACGTACGAGAAGAAGTGAAGGGAAATCAGGTAAATCATTTCGGTTTCCAAGTGGATACAGCTGAAGAAATTACATTACATAAAGAAAGATTAGAAAAAGAAGGTTTCTTCGCGCGTGATGAGATGGATACGACTTGTTGCTATGCAGTACAAGATAAGTTTTGGGTAACAGATCCTGATGGGAATGAGTGGGAATTCTTTTATACGAAAGCACATAGTGATGTTCACAAAATTGAAGAGTCATCTTGTTGTACGATTTCTAATGAAGTAGCTAAAAATTCTTGTTGTTAATAGGAGATGGAAAATAAAATGAAACGTTTATCTTTTCTAGACCGATATTTAACACTATGGATTTTTCTAGCGATGGCTGTTGGGATTGGTTTAGGGTTTGTGTTCCCTAGTGTAGTAGACGGACTGAATACATTACAAGTTGGCACGACGTCTATTCCGCTTGCAGTTGGTTTAATTGTCATGATGTATCCACCATTAGCGAAAGTTCGCTATGAGGAAATGGGCCAAGTATTTAAAGATGTTAAAGTGTTAGTTTTATCATTAGTACAAAACTGGATTATTGGTCCGGTACTTATGTTTGTGTTAGCAATTATTTTTCTTCCTGATAAACCAGAATACATGGTTGGTCTCATTATGATTGGATTAGCACGTTGCATTGCGATGGTCATTGTTTGGAACGATCTTGCCGATGGGGATAAAGAGTATGCGGCAGGTTTAGTGGCTTTTAACTCGGTATTTCAAATGTTATTCTTCTCCATTTATGCATACGTGTTTGTAACAGTCATTCCAGAATGGTTAGGGATTGAAGGTGCTATTGTCGATATTACAATGATAGAAGTAGCAAAATCAGTGTTTATTTATTTGGGAATTCCTTTTATAGCAGGTATGTTGACGCGCTTTGTACTAGTTAAGTTAAAAGGAAGACAGTGGTATGAAAAGGTGTTTATACCTAAGATTAGTCCACTTACATTGATTGCATTGCTATTTACGATCATTATTATGTTTTCTTTAAAAGGAGAGATGATTGTTAGCGTACCACTAGATGTAGTAAGAATAGCAATTCCATTACTCATTTATTTTATTGTAATGTTTTTTGTTTCTTTCTTTATGGGAAGAAAGATTGGTGCAAACTATCCGGTGACGACAACGTTAGCATTTACAGCAGGTAGCAATAATTTCGAGTTAGCGATTGCTGTAGCAGTTGGTGTGTTTGGTATTCATTCGGGCGCAGCATTTGCAGCTGTTATCGGTCCTTTAGTTGAAGTACCTGTCATGATTGCACTTGTAAACGTTGCTTTTTGGTTTAAACGTAAATATTTTAATGATCAATCAGTCTAAATTTAAAAATAAAGGTGGAAAACAACATGGAGAACAAAAAGACAATCTACTTTTTATGTACAGGAAATTCATGCCGAAGCCAAATGGCAGAAGCATGGGGAAAGAAATATTTAGGAGATAAGTGGAATGTGTATTCTGCAGGAATCGAAGCACATGGAGTAAATCCAAACGCAATTAAAGCAATGAACGAAGTAAATGTCGACATAACAAATCAAACATCAGATATAATTGATGCAAACATTTTAAATCGTGCTGATTTAGTCGTTACGCTTTGTAGCCATGCAGATTCTGTTTGTCCATCTACTCCGCCGGATGTGCATCGTGTTTATTGGGGATTTGATGATCCAGCAGGAAAAGAGTGGTCCGAATTTCAACGTGTTCGTGATGAAATTGGTGAACGTATAAAGCGATTTTCTGAAACAGGGGAATAAATAAAGGAAAGAGTCAATCTTCTATTGTGTTGGAGATTGGCTCTTTCCTTTATTATATATTTCATTGATTTAAAACAACTATTAAAAAGAATAGAGAATATTCTGTCATAGTGTTAAAGTTATAATAAAGCGATTTCAAAAAGGTGGTTTAACTTATGATTTCTGAATTAAGCAAGAATGATTTTTATAAATGTAGTAGTTTAATAAATGAACGAGGTCAATTAGAAGTCAAAGCTGTAATTGCAGGGGTGAATCCTGGTCGAATATTTGTAGATAACGAGACTTCTCCTAATTCGGGACTCATTTGGTTAGGTAATAATGATGGCTTCTTTTTTATTGGAAATGCTGAAAATGAAGAGTTTAATAAAGAAATGAATCATCTTATTAATAATGTAATAAAACCTGAGGCGAAAAAGGTTGGACTAAATTGTTTTGAAGGAATCGGTAATCATTCAAAGTGGAACAAAACAATTGAAAGAATATTTCAGCACCGTAACTTAAAGAGTTGGAATCAAAGAGTGTATATGCTAAGAAAAGAGGATTATGAAAATCATCATGAGCCTAAATTTGAACAGGGATATACTGTGCTAAAAATGAGTAAAGCTCTCTATGAAAATAATAATAACACATTTAAGAACATTGATTTTTTACAATCAAAAATTTTAGAGTTTTGGTCTTCACCAGATTGTTTTTTCAATGAAGGAATCGGTTATTGCATTGTTTATGGTGATCTAATTGTGAGTGTTTGTTTTTCAGGATTTGTATTTGAAAATATACACTGTATAGATATTGAAACAATAGAAGAGCACCAGGGGAGAAAATTAGCTCAAACGATAGCTCATAGTTTTGTGAAAGATTGTTTGGAGAATGACATTACTCCATATTGGGACTGTATGGAATTGAACAAGTCTTCTATCGCAGTTGTGGAAAATGTAGGGTTTACAAATGTGTTTAATTACGTAGGATATTATTTTCCTTTTGAGTAAATTAAGTGTATTTTACAAACCTATCATCGAGGATTTTTACATGTAAGGAGAATAGGATGAAACACATAATAAAAGACGTATTAATGAATTATTTTAAAGAAATTCATTCATTAGCAGTGGAAGAAGAATTACATAATAATAGTTGGCATACAGATTTACACTATAAAATCATCGTAAATGGAAAGCGGTATTCCGCAAGATTTATAAATAGCAAGCGAACAATCAATCCAGCTTTTGGAACGTTATCAAACGAACAACTGATAGAGCAAGTACGGTTTACGTATTATGTACGCGAACATGGAATTCCTTTTATGCAGATAAATAAGAATAGGGCAGGAGAGCCATTTACACTTGTCGCTTGGAATGAGGAACAATACAGATTTGTCTTGTCTAATTGGATTGAGGGAGAACATATTACACATTGTACAGAAGCTATCGCAAAAGCCTTTGGAAAGGAATCAAGAAAGATTCATGACATATCTTGCGCATTTCAAAGCTCGATTTTTCAAAAGAAATCACATTTGGATGGGTATGCCCAGTTTATTCATATGTTAGAAAGTAAGGCAAGCGCATGCAAAGAATTACGGGAGTATATAAAGCTAGCTACATATCATATAGAGTGTGCATATACGAGTGAATTAAAGTTTATCGTACAGACAGATTTAAATCCTTTGAATGTTTTATGGGACTCAAGTGAGCAGGTAAAAGGAATTGTAGATGTTGAATCGATTGGATATGTTGATCGTATTGAAGGACTAGCCTTTTTACTAAAGTGGTATTCTCGAACAGAAGGAATACATTCGCATGAAGTATGTTCAAGTGTTGCTAGTGCATTTTTAGAAGGGTATAAGGCTCATAAGATTGTAACATCAAATGATTACAAAAGACTTTCTTCGTTACTATGGTTATCCGGTAGTTTAAATTGGAATTTTGTGAAGAAAACACTAAGTGTAATAAGTGATAAGAGGAAATTAGAAGAACATTTGGAAGTTTATAGAGTGAGGGGAGAAAGACTATCTTCATTATTAATTTGTACATAACATGTATTCTCCTAATTTGGGATTCAAATAAGAAACCATAGGAGGTGTTCTAAAAATGAAAATACAAATTGTATTGTTTGACGGTTTTGGAGAACTTGTCTCCTTTGCACCTTTTGAGGTACTGAAAAGAGCGATAGAAGAAGGGGCTCCGTTTACAGTTGAATTCGTTTCAAGTGAACCAAAACAAGAAGTTACTACTTCGTTTGGGGTTACGGTTCAATCACATGAATTTTTACGAATGGATAATCGTCCAGATATGTTCATTTTCTATGTTTAATAATTTGGCTGAATATAACCTAACTTTATTCCCTTTGTGACACCTCCCCAAATCCCATCAGCCTATAAAATAAGGAAAGTTCCACATAATGGACATAAACGATGCTTATAAATATAAAGTAGTATGTTATGAAAATGAATAAAGATTGCAGAGCCTACATAAAAAGGGCCTTAGCTAAACCCAGAATATAAAGTGCTTTTTTGAGGATGAGAAAATATGTATAGGAGGAAGTGACATGAAAGACAATACTCCTAAGAAAATTTTATTTATTCAATCAGGAATTCCTTTTTATTATCCAATGATCGAAGCAGCAATTTTGAATAGTTTACAAAAGATAAACAGCGATACAAGTATGGTGAGTCCAGAAAAAGCTATAAAAACCGCATTGAAAGTGAAACCAGATTTTATTTTGGTATTAAGCGGTTTAAGTGAAGAATTTAATCATATTATGCCATTCTTAAAAAAGGCAGGGTTTACTACTGGACTTTGGCTGACAGATGATCCTTATTATACGGATGTAACACAACATCTTGTGCCGTATTATGATTACATATTTACGCAAGATTTAAATTGTATCAAATTTTATAGAGGGTTAGGATGTAACAATGTGTTTCATCTTCCGTTAGCAGCAAATCAAGATGTGTTTAAACCTTCTCAGAAAGAAGATACATATAAGTATGATCTTAGTTTTATAGGTACAGCATTTGAAAATAGACTTACCTTTGTTGATTCTATTTCAGAGTATTTAGCAGAAAAAAATATAAAAATTGTAGGTTTCGGTTGGGAGAATTTAAAGAGTTATGAAAGGTTAAAGGATAAAATACAAATCTTGCCACTTGCAAAGTATGAAGATGCGTTATATTTTTACGTATCTACTAAAATCAATATAAATTTGCATCGTTCACTAATTGATCAGGAATTGAATTGTAACTCTGCAAATATTCAAGCGTATTCCGTAAATAATAGGACGTTTGAAATTAATGCCGTAGGTTCTTTTCAATTAACTGATATACGTCCAGATGTAGCAAAACATTACATACCAGGTGTTGAAATAGAAACTTTTAATAGTGCATCGGAGTTTATACAAAAAGCAGAGTATTATTTGGAACATGTACAAGAAAGAAAACGTATAGCAAAAAATGGACTGGATAGAACTTTGAAACATCACACATATGATAAACGAATCATACAATTATTAAACTATATTAATTTGAGGGGCGTGAAGGTGTAATCTAGTCATTAACTTACATGAAATAGCATCGATTATACTTGAAGATAAGCATTTAATGCACTGGGATAGACCAGAAGAGATTGCTGAGGACGTTTTAAATTGGTTCATATAAAAAGGTCCGTTGTTCGCATTTGAGCAACGGATTTTCTTTTGAAAAACTGAATCTAAGAGAGATAAGCAAGAGCATTACAGTTCTATCACCAATTCATTTTTTGGTATAATAGATGCTGGCAGAAAACAGATAGAAAGATACTGCTAGGAATTTATACTTAAATGTTGGGAGATTGAACAGAGTTATGGGGACAGAAAAAGAAATTAGTTCCGCTAAATTAATATGGAAGATGACGCGCCCGCATACGTTAACGGCGACATTTTCTCCTGTAATTTTAGGAACAGTGGCATCACTTTATGTTGCCGAAATTGATTGGCTTTTATTTATTGCGATGATGGTTGCATGTTTAGCATTGCAAATCGCGACGAACTTATTTAATGAGTACTATGATTTCAAACGTGGATTAGATACAGCTGATTCTGTTGGAATTGGTGGCGGAATTGTCCGTCATGGATTGAAACCAAAAAATGTGTTAACAGTCGCACTTTTATTGTATGTAGTAGCAGCAATTATTGGAGTTTATATTTGTATGAATAGTAGCTGGTGGTTAGTCGTTATCGGTTTAATCGGAATGGCGGTTGGCTATTTATATACAGGTGGTCCATTACCAATTGCGTACACTCCGTTTGGAGAATTAGTTTCTGGCTTGTTAATGGGGACATGCTTTGTACTTATTGCTTTCTTTATTCAAACGAATACGATAACGACTGAAAGTGTATTAATTTCAATTCCAATTGGAATTTTAGTCGGTGCAATCAACATGTCAAATAACATCCGAGATATTGAAGAAGATATTAAAGGTGGAAGAAAGACATTAGTAATCCTCCTTGGGAGAGAAAAAGCAATAGTAACACTAGCTGTAGCCTTTTTCATTGCTTATTTATGGATTGCGGTAATTGTATTAATGGGTTATATAAGCCCTTGGGCATTAGTGATGTTCCTAGGTTTAAGAAAACCAATCTCTGCCATTCAAAGTTTCCAAAAAGGAGCAAAGGATCCCGGATATATGCGCATCGCAATGAAATCAACAGCGATGACAAATACGATTTTCGGCTTCTTATTATCAGCAGGATTACTAATAAGTTACTTGTTTTAAATAAAAACCCCCAGTTTCTCAATTTTAATTTAGAGAGATTGGGGGTTTTATTTTGACTTTGCTTCATGTTAAAAACAGTTTCATTTGAAATGAAAATACCAATACATTGCAACTTCATCATTTGTCATATCCAAACCTTTATAAATAAGAAAATCAAATCCACCAATTACAAATCCACATTTTTCATAAAATTTACATGCTGCGACATTATTATTTTGCGTTTCAAGCATAATACCTGGCATATTGCCTTCTTTTGCCCACTGCTTTGCTTGATCAACTAATCTTTTACCAACTCCGAGTGTACGATATTTTTTATCCACTGTTATATCTTCTATGTAAGCATAGTGATTCCAATTCTTTTTCAATACTATGAATCCGATGATTTGGTTATGTAACAGTGCTATGTAAATTACTTGATTCGGTTTATTTATATACTCATTGTACGCCAGTTCTTCATTATCACATTGATTTTGTAAATAACTTTTTTCATAACTTGGAACGTCTTCTACTGTATATTCTATGCGTCTATTTACTTTGGAAAGAGAAAGAATTAACCGAGCATTCACTATAAAACTATCATCAATCTCCGGGAAATTGCCTACATCATTTTTTTCTAACTTTCTAATTAAAAGGTTCATCGGAGTACCTCCCAATAATATTATTTCTTCTGATTTTTTATTTGATTCAAATGAATTGCGATTACAAAATTATAATAGAATTTCAATGGTAAGGCTATCTCTGTATTTTATCTTTATACTAGCATGCTAGTATGAAAATATTGTTTGAAATGAAGCGGATTATTTTCAATTAAACTTCCAGAAAAATCAACGTCTATAGTATCAACAGGTTACTAAAAAATGAGATGATTTCATTAAAGAGTATTTTAGTGAAAGAAGGATTAAAGAAATGATCCTAGTTTTTTCTAAAAGAGTGATTCCATTAAATCAATTCAGAGCATGTTCTGATTTATCTTTCTTCAGAGCATGCTTTTTGGGCTCGTTTCCATAAGTGTATTAGTACCAATTTAACAACTCATCAGTTACAAGTTACTTTTTGGATACCACATTTTAGAATAACTAACTTATAGAAAAAATTGAATAATTTTCATGTGTAAGGAGATTTTAAGAAGGATATAGAGGGGATATTTTCCTGTTGTTTTCTAGCCAAATGATTACTGACCCAAAAACCATGTGGTGGAAAGGTTTCTAAAGCTTTTCTGTCAAGAAATCACTAACACTAAAGTTCAAGTATAAAAACATAAACCATTCGATAAATGGGGTAGTATGATGAAAAAACTTAGTAGAAATCGTTTGAGAAAAGATATTCAGGAACTTGAGAGTGCAAGTATGCAGATCCAACATGATCAAGAGTGTGAACTCAAGCAGAGTGTATGTGTGAATGAAGAAGTTTTGAGACAAGTTTTTGAGAATTGTTCCGATATTGTATTTCGTCCACTTCTCATAAATAGTCAAACTGAAATTCTTTTTATTTATATAGATGGATTAGTTGACACTAAGATTGTGGAACAAGTTGTTTTCAAACCAATGATGTTTGAAGGTTTGCCTAGTGGAGTAAAGAGTGAGGATTCGGTAGGAGAAATTATACAAAAACAGCTTATTGCGGTTTCTCAAGTAAAGACGATTTCAAAAGTTCATGAGGTTATAGAAGCGATATTGAAAGCGAATATCGTCATTTTAACAGAAGGAGAGAGTCAAGCTCTAGTCGCTGATTTAAAAGGGTTTGAAAAACGAGGTATTGAAGAACCGGCTGCCGAGATTTCTGTTCGTGGCCCTCGGGACGAATTTACCGAAACGTTAAGGGTGAATACGAGCCTAATTCGCCGAAGGATTCGGAGTCAAAGACTAAAAATGGAACCTTATTCGATTGGGGAATTATCACAGACAGATGTGGTAATGACCTATATTGAGGGCATTGCACCCGATTCGGTTTTGGATGAAGTTCGCCAAAGGGTAAAGCGAATTCAAATTGATGGGGTGTTGGAGTCAGCTTTTATTGAAGAGTTTATCGAGGATCAACCCTTTTCTCCCTTTCCGCAAATTCAAAATACCGAGCGACCAGACGCGGTTTGTGCAAGTTTATTAGAAGGGAAAGTCGCCATTTTAGTCGATAATACACCTTTCGTTTTAATCGTTCCTATGACATTTTGGACGGGTTTGCAAGCAGCGGAGGATTATTATGAGCGCTCCATCTATACGACTTTTGTTCGATGGATACGTTTAATATTAATTAATATTTCATTATTTCTTCCGTCTCTCTATGTTACTATTACAACTTTTCATCCGAAATTAATTCCGACAAATTTGCTTATTAGTATTGCAGCTGCGCGAGAAGGTATTCCTTTTCCTGCTGTTATAGAAGCACTAATGATGGAATTTTTATTTGAAGGTTTGAGGGAAGCGGGCGTTCGGTTACCAAAACCCGTTGGATCAGCAGTTAGTATTGTGGGGGCACTTGTTATCGGGCAAGCTGCTGTGCAAGCAGGTATTATTTCCGCACCTTTAGTTATTGTTGTGGCGACAACCGGTATTGCGTCATTTGCGTTCCCGCGCTACAACTTAGGAACAGCTTACCGGATGTTACGCTTTCCTATGCTGTTATTGGCAGGAATGCTTGGGCTATACGGTATAGCAATAAGTACCCTTGCGATTTTGATTCATTTAACTAATATTCGTTCTTTTGGTATTCCGTATTTAAGTCCAGTTGCGCCTCAGACTCCGCGTGATTTAAAGGATGTTTTTCTCCGAACGCCTCGTTGGAATATGACACACCGCCCAATAATGGTATCTGGTGAAGAGAAAGTTCGTTTTCCAGATGGACAAAAGCCAGATGAGAAACGGGGAGGGGAAACAGAATGAGTCTGCACAAGGCGCTCTCTATGATACTGGTCGTTTCATTATGCTTCTTGACGGGATGTTGGGATCGTACGGAGCTAAATGATCTGGCAATTGAATTAGGGTGGGGACTTGATCAAGCGAAGAATAATAAGGTTGAAATTAGTGCGCAGTTTATTATCCCATCAAAAATGGGAATGGGACAGAGCGGAAGAAGTAATACAGGAAAATCGGTTTTTATAGAATCAGGAATTGGAAAGGATACACATGAAGCTGTACAAATGATGCAAACAAAAATGTCGAGAGAAATCTTTCGAGGGCACCAGCGTGTAATATTGATTGGAGAAAAAATGGCTAAAAATGGCCTCGCTTCAGTTTTAGATGCATATAGCCGCGATCCTGATATTCGATTACGAGCAGATGCGTTTGTAATAAAGGGGCATACTGCAAAAGAGTTTTTGAAAGCATCCATCCCCTTAGAATCTATCCCGGCACTTGGGGCACTGAAAGAGCATATGCAAATAGAGGCGTTAGGAGATATGTCTTTATTACATTTTCTTATTGCTAGTACGAGTGATGGAATCACTCCGATTTTACCCGTTATTAAACTAAATGTGTCTCATAAAAAAGGAAAAACTGAGGTCAAAGGGTTTCAAATTGTAGGCGGTGCTATATTTAACAACGATTTCAAATTGGTAGGGTATTTAAACATGCAGGAATGGTTAACTACTCTTTGGATAGTGAATCGTTTAAGTAAACAGACGGTTACAGCAAGCGCCTCTAAAGGAAATGGTAGTGCAAGTTTATATATGACAAAAATCAATAGAAAAATTATACCTACTATACAAGGGAACACAATTAAGTGTGATATTGTTTTTTCTGGTGAAGGAACAATTCAGGAAAATAATACGAATTTAGATCTTACGCAGCCAAAAAATATCACTCTTTTAGAACATGTATTGGAAAAACAATCTGAAAAGCAAGCTCTCCAAACTATTAAAAAGGTTCAAAAACAATACGGAACCGATATCTTTGGATTTGGGGAAGCCATTCATCGAAAATATCCATCCGAATGGAAAGGGCTAAAAAAGAATTGGAGTAAACAATTTCGAAAAGTGCAAGTTTCTGTTCATACAAAGCTTACTATTCGGCGAGTAGGACTGACTGGACCACCGTTGCAGTTAAAGAAAAATGAAATGAAAAAATAAGGAGGAATATAGAGTGTGAGAAATTCAATGAAAATCTCTGGCAGGCAAATCTTTTGGATGATGTTCACATTTGAAGTGGGACAATCACTCCTTCTAGTTATTCCAGCGACGATTCGCACTGCCAAACAAGATGCGTGGATTTCGATCTTGATTGCAGGGGGGATAGGGGTTGTTCTTACTTTTTTTGCAACTACACTTGGTTCGCTCTATCCGAAACAAACGCTAATTGAATTTAGTCAAACCATTCTTGGTAAATGGCTAGGAAAGCTGCTGCTGATTCTTTACTTCTTTGGATGGTACATGATAATTTGGATAACCGTCCGTGAATTTGGTGAGTTCATTATTATCGCTTTGTTTCATAATACACCTTTGTGGGTTATTGTCTTGACTGCGATGTTATTGCTCATTTTTATTATTTACCAAGGCGGGGTGGAGGGGATTGGACGTTTAAGTGAAATTATAGGGCCAATTGTACTTTTAATGATAACGTTTGTAATCATTTTGAATATTGGCAATATGAATTGGGATTATATGCGGCCTATTTATCATGATTCTGGATGGCTTCCCATACTTAAAGGCTCCTATACTCCTGTAGCTGCATTTTTCGGGGAGGCTGTCATGATGATGATGTTCGTTTTCTTTATGGACAAACCAGAACAAGCGTCATCGCGGGCAATGTGGGGAGTAGGACTGGCCGTTTTCATGGTAACGATCGGAACATTAGCGGTCATTTTAACATTCGGTCCGAATCTATCTTCAAGTTTTTTGTATCCGGTTTACGATTTGAGTCGGTACATATCCGTCATGGAGTTCATTCAAAATGTAGATATTTTGATAGTGATTATTTGGTTTTTTAGTATTTTTGTTAAACTGGCGTTATACATGTTTATCGCTTGTTATGGAACAGCACAAATATTTCATTTAAAGGATTGGCGAAAAGTAGCTTTGGTTCTTGCTCCTATTTCGTTCATCATAGCTGTATCAGTTAAAAATATCCAAACATTTACTCATTATTACTACCTATTTTTTGTGATTCCAGTTGCATTTCCGGTTTACATGTTTGGAATTCCCTTTCTGTTATTGGTGGTTGGGAAAATTCGAAGGAAATATGCATAAACCTAATCTGGTAATGTGTTCGAATGAAGGTATGTATAGCTTTTTGACTAAAATAAAAGAGAACGAGCCTACTCACCAGCGTAGGCTTTTTTATTTGTATATTACGTTATAAGAGATATCTTGTTTTCTCCGGAATGTCCTTTTTAGAAATGTATGCAACAGAGTCCTTATAGTAAGAGTAGCTTATTTGGGATAATCAAAAAAACGTATATTGCAATATAAAAACTTAGTTTAATCCTAAAGGATACCCTACAACGATTCCTATAAATTGTTCTCAATAATTGAAAATAAAATCAATCCAGATTATTATATTGTTATTGTAAATTTATTTTATTGAAGGAGGATACATAAATGAAAAACTCAAAAGGCTCTATTGAATCAGAGATAAGCAAAGCAATTACGCACTGGGAAAAGGACTACCTAGGACGCGGGTCTATATCCGTTAAGACAGATATATTACGAGATATGATTATCGTAAATTTACAAGGTATTTTAACACCAGCTGAGTATACTGTTTGCGAAACGAAAGACGGTATGCTAACGATAAAGAAAAATCGTTCGGAGCTAGTTGAATCTGGAATTGACGATTTGAAAGAGATTATACTAGAATTAACTGGAGAAGAAGTAAAAAGTTTTCATACGGATATAAGTTCTCGTACTGGTGAACGAGTAATGATTTTTAAATTGTTCCATAATCTTGAGGAGAAATTTTAAAAATTAAAACCACCGTAGTGTTAGTGGGAGATAATTAAGAAACCTAAAAGTTTTGCACTTTATTTATATTTATTAACATGATAATAATTAAAAACTTGAAATTATTTACGTATAATGAATTTTGATTGAAATAACGCTTGAAAAAATGGATAAATAAATTGACAAACTGCTTAATATGGTTTATCTTATAATTGTTTTAAAAATTAATAGATGCTTATTTTAACTGTTTGCTATAATTAAGGCTTTAGCATTTTTTTAATATGTAATATTGACTAAATGAAAAAGTTTCTTAATGAAAAGATAGCGCATAACATAAATTGATATATTGATTGCATAATCTAGGAGACCAGAGATATACTGTTATTTTTCATAGGAGTAATACATACATTATTATCCTCTATAAAATGGGAGCTCTTCAAAAAACTTTATTGAAGTTAGTTGAAGGGAAACCGACAATCTCCATAATTCAATGATGATATAAAATCATTGAATTATGGAAGTTGTCGGTTTTTTTTATGGAAAAAAACGATGTACGAAAAAGAGTGAATGAAAATTAAAATTAAAAAAATTATCGTAATGAAAAGGAATTCTTACAGTTTATTTTCGTTTAGAAGGGAGTATTTACATGTTAATTTCGCTAAGTTCATCAACACTGTTAACATTATTTTTTATCGCGCTTAGTGCTTCTTGGCTAAGTGGATTATTGTTTTTACATGCAAGGATGCCTTTACGTTTTGTTCATATCCATATTGGTATCGCTGCTTTGCCTTCATTGGTTTCTTTACTTGCACTTGTTAATCACAATGGAGATAGAGTTGTAGGGCCTTGGCATCTAGATACTTTAGCTTGGTTCATGGCTTTCTTCGTTCTTACAATTGGTTTAATCATTCAGCGTTTCTCTGTACGTTACTTAATGGGAGATCGCTCATATCGAAAGTACTTTGCACTTTTTACATTTACTACAGGTGTATCTTCGGTCGCATGGTTAAGTAATGATCTTCGTTTCATGATTATTTGTTGGGGAGCAACTCTTATAGGGTTGGTTTTACTCATAGGTCTAAATAAAGGGTGGAAAGTAGTTAGTGAAGCAACAAAAATCTCAGGCTATTTATTTACAATAAGTTGGATTGCCTTGCTAGCAGCTATCATTTGGCTGTTTCAAATAACTGGACAGTGGCAGTTAACATCAGTTGTAACGAATGAAAATGTAGCTCAATTTGGAACATTGGAGAAAACAGGAATTAACTTATTGATTATAGTAGCTGTGATGATTCCAGCAGCACAATGGCCTTTCCAAAGATGGTTAATTGAATCAGCTGTTGCTCCGACGCCTGTTTCGGCTATTATGCATGCGGGTTTAGTAAATGCTGGTGGTATCATGTTAACTAGATTTTCACCTCTTTTTCATGATGATATTGCACAAATCATTTTACTCATTTTCTCTAGTATTTCTGTCTTAATAGGAACAGGAATTAGTTTAGTCCAAGTTGATTATAAACGTCAGCTAGTAGGATCCACTATTGCACAAATGGGGTTTATGCTGATTCAATGCGCATTAGGAGCGTATTTAGCAGCTGTTATACATTTAATGTTACATGGTTTATTTAAAGCCACACTGTTTTTACAAGCTGGTTCTTCCGTACAACGTTTTGAGGGAGTGAAGCAATCTAATGAAAAGATGTCCAATTTATGGATGATAGTCGGACGTGTTTTCGGATTATTTATAGCAATTGCTTTCTGGTTTATGACTTCTGGAGAGGGGTATCAATTCGTTAGTGCGTTCATCTTAGGTTGGTCATTATACGTTTCATGGAAACAGCTTGTTGTTTTTGGAGAGGGAAGAATGGGAAGAATTGCTGGCTTAATTGTTTTGAGTGGATTTTCTCTCATTTACTTTACCGTTCATAACTCTCTTTATAAATGGTTGCATACTGACATGTATCAAAATGTTCAACCTTCAGCTCCAGCAGTTATTTTTGTTATAAGTCTCTTATTATTTGGTAGTGTTATTAGTACTCTCGTTACTCGTAATCAATCTTCTACAATATTTGCTGTAATGTATCTTTGGTTCGTTCGAGTAGGTGAAGCGAGACAAAAGTCAGTAGAAAGTCATCCAAGCTATCTGAAACATGATGTATCAAAGGGAGGTAATCAGTGATGAGCATACAGTCAATCGTAACGAAAGAAACTTTAAAAAAGAAAGATACAAAAATTGAAATACAAGAAAAGAATATGAATGATTTAGTTGAATCTGCTAGCCGAGTGATTGCACCACTTTGGCCTATCTCAACCTTTGCAGCTCATCACCCTTGGATGGGACTTGAAAAACAATCATTTGAACAAGTTGCAGATTGGTTAAAAGAAGCTCGTAATGTAGATATATATCCTAGTGCCTCCATGATTCATTCGGCAAAGGTGAAAGGGGAGATTGAGGAATCATTTTTACAAATAGGCTTGTCTCGTTGGCTTGATTCACAATCTTTTCATATGCCGCGAGAGACAGCAGAGCGTTTTTGCCAAGAAGCTTTAAAGTTAGAGAGATTACCTTCTAGTTTATTATCATCGCCAGAATTAAATAAATTAGCAGAAGAAATAAGTTATATAAATACAGGGAGTATGGAAGACTCTTCTATGCAACCAATGAGTTCACTTATAGAGAATCAAAAGGGTGACAACCTATCAGATGTTCTTAATTACCATATTATTAAATGGTGTAAATTATATCTTGATGACTCCGGATCAAGTTGGACGATGCCAAACCGAGAGAAAGGTTTGTATCGTGCGTGGCACCACCTTATTACATTTGATCCAGCGCTCAGTAAAAATGAGCGTAAAGTTTTAAAAGATTGGCCAGAAGATGCCCTTATAGCTTTAACAAAAGCATTATCTGAACTAGGAATTTCTGAATCTAACAGGCAAGCTTACCTTGAAGGGCACTTACTTTCTTTGCCTGGATGGGCAGGAATGATACGATGGCGCTCGCAACAATCAATTGAGGAACAGGAACTTCTCATACAATATTTAGCAGTTCGAATTTCTATGGAGCTAGCCATTGTAAAACCGTATTTACCTTTAAAAAATCAAAAGGTTGAGAAAAAAGTTGAGGTTGTCCCACTTATAGCTTCTTGGATCTATTGGGGGGATATTTCAATACGGGAATGGTTACAAATGTCTGCCACTGAACAAAGCGAATTATTAGCATTTGCTTATCGTTTTGATGAAAATATTCGCAGGAAACTTTGGCTGGAAGCTTGGGAACAGACGCATGCTGAGCAATTAAGGGAGAAGATCGCTTCTAAACAACATGCAACGAATGATAAAAAACATGTATTAGCTCAATTAGCATTTTGTATTGATGTACGTTCAGAACCGTTTCGTCGCCACCTTGAAAAATTAGGTCCGTTTGAAACGTTTGGAATAGCTGGTTTCTTTGGGTTACCAATTACGACTACTGAACTAGGCAGTAATAACAGCCATCCTTCTTTGCCAGTTATATTAAAACCGAAACATCAAATAAAAGAACTCGCGGATGAAAATGAATATAAATCTTATGAGCAACGTAAGAAGATAGACAGCTCAGTAAGTTATACGTTTAAGACGATGAAAAAAAATGTACTGACAAGTATGCTATTACCTGAGGTAAGTGGCCCTTTACTTGGTTTACAAATGATAACAAGGAGTTTTGTGCCAAGAAGAGTAGGCGGCTTCATTCGTAACCTTCGTAAAAATATGTTACAAAAACCTAATACAACATTCTCACTTAATCATGTCCATGATACAAAATGTGAGATACCTATCGGTTTTACGAAAGAAGAAAAAGTGAACTATGTACGTCAAGCTTTAAAAATGGTGGGACTGACAGAAAAATTTGCTCCTTTAGTTGTAATGTGCGGACATAGTAGTCAAAGTACGAACAATCCTTATGCTGCAGCGCTTGAGTGTGGTGCTTGTGGCGGAGCAGCGGGAGGGTTTAATGCAAAAGTTTTCGCTACTTTATGTAATCTTCCAGAAGTAAGAGAGGCGTTGTCTGCCGAAGGTATTAACATTCCTGAGGACACCATTTTTGCAGCAGCTGAACATAAAACAACCGTGGATGAATTGGAATGGATTTACGTCCCAGAACTTTCGGAAGCTGCGCAAGAAGCATTTGATTGTATTGAGTCGATTATGCCAAATGTGAGCCAAGAAGCAAATAGAGAGCGTTTAACGCAATTACCTAATTTTAAAACGGAAATAAAAAATCCGAGTAAAGAGGCACATCGATTTGCAGAAGATTGGAGTGAAATACGTCCGGAATGGGGATTAGCTCGTAATGCATCTTTTATTATCGGGCAGCGTGAATTGACTCAGGATTGTAATTTAGAAGGTAGGGCTTTCCTTCATAATTATGATTGGAAACAGGATGAAAATGGCGATATATTAGCTAGCATCATAGCGGGACCAGGAACAGTAGCGCAGTGGATCAATCTCCAATATTACGCTTCCACTGTAGCTCCTCATTATTATGGTAGTGGAAACAAAACAACACAAACCGTTACGGCAGGTCTCGGTGTTATGCAAGGAAATGCAAGTGATTTGTTATCAGGCTTACCTTGGCAATCCGTTATGCAGTCAGATAGTGAGACGTATCACTCACCACTTCGTTTACTCATTGTAATTCAAGCGCCTACTAAATATATAGAACGCTTGCTAAATAAGGATTTCACATTTCGAGAAAAAGTTCAAAATGGATGGGTCAGACTTGCAAGTATTGATCCAGAGGGACGCTGGAAAAACTGGTAGCAATCATGTAATGCATATCAACTATTGTTACTAGCTTAAAAGTTTCATAAATACAATCATGAAGAAGGAGTGCTATATATGAGTTCAAAGCATAAAAAGGTTTTATTGTTAACAGAGATGGAACAAGGAATAGAGCCTATTATCCAACAAGTAACTAACATTCAACAAGAAAACATGTTGACTATACACAGCTACGATTCCGTAATTGTACATCCTTTTGGAGATATAATGAGATCTATTATTATTGCTATTTATGAAGAAAATGTGGAAGAAATTTTTGTTGTCGGAATAGAGGATAAAGAAACTAATGTAGTTAATCTGCAAATTCAACGTGATTCTATAAAAAATAACAAGGAACTAGACTATCTCTTTGAAAATTGTATGCCTGAATTTTCAAGTGGTAGCCTTGAGGAATGGCTAAGTGGAAAAGGAAATGTTAGTGAAAATATTGAGAAGAGTATAGATATGATTCGTCATCATCCGTTAGTGCCTTCTAATGTTAAAGTTCATGGCTTCATGATTGATAAAACAGGTGAAAAAGAAACGGTTGTTAAAGTTTCAGCTAATAAAGTAGTTGAACAAGTTAACTAATTTATGAAAGACAAATTAATTCTTATGTATAAATCGCTGTTGTATAATAAATTTTATTATGTTTTAAGAATCAGAAGAGGTAGCCATGCAAAATAAAATCATCGTTATGTTTCAAAAAGATTTTCGTTTATATGATAACCCAGCTCTATTTGAAGCGGCTCAGTCCGGTGAGGTTGTTCCGGTATATGTACATGATGAAACTTTTTCAATAGGAAGTGCGTCAAAGTGGTGGCTACACCATACTATAATAGATGTAAAGAGGCAACTTGAGGCATTGGGATCTAATTTAATAATCCGCAAAGGAAATACACTGGAAGAAATACTTTCTCTCATAAAACAGTTAGGTATAACGGCTGTATATTGGAATATTTGTTATGATCCGGAAAGATTACAATTTAATCAAAAAATGAAAATGATGTTAGAAGATAAAGGTATTACCTGTAAGGAATTTAATTCGCATTTATTATTAGAACCGTGGATTATTAAAAAGAAAGATAACACTGAATATAAGGTTTTTACGCCTTTTTATAATGCATTTCAAAAGCAGGTAATATCTAAACCTATTAGTAAAGTGCAGAGTATAAAATGGGGAAGTTCTTTACCAGCAAGTTTATCTGTTTCAGAATTACACTTGTTGCCGACTATACCGTGGACATCTCATATGGAATCAATATGGGAGCCTACAGAAGAAGGGGCATACAAAACATTCAAGAAATTTTTCTCTAGCAAATTAGTCTCTTATAGTGAAGGAAGGGATTTTCCAAATCAAAATGCTCATTCGATGTTGGCACCGTACCTTTCATTTGGTCAAATATCAGTAAAACTAATGTATCATTACTTAATAAATAAAAGTAATGAAAAACAATGTAGTCTTTTTGAACAACAAGTGAATAGTTTTATACGTCAATTCATTTGGAGAGAGTTTTCTTATTACTTGCTATATCATTATCCATTTACAGTATATAAACCTCTTAATAAGAACTTTGAACATTTTCCGTGGAATAATGAAGAGGAGTTATTAAGAGTATGGCAGAAGGGCGAAACTGGTTATCCGTTTATTGATGCAGGAATGCGGGAACTATGGCAAACAGGTTTTATGCATAACCGAGCGAGAATGGCTGTGGCTTCTTTTCTTGTAAAGCATTTGTTAATTCCGTGGCAAGAAGGGGCCAAATGGTTTATGGATACACTATTAGATGCTGATATTGCAAATAATACAATGGGGTGGCAATGGGTTGCTGGAAGTGGGGCAGATGCATCACCGTACTTTCGTATTTTTAACCCGATCACACAAGGTGAAAAGTTTGATAAAGATGGGGAGTATATAAGAAAATGGGTACCAGAATTAAGAGATATGCCTAATAAATATATACATAAACCGTGGGAAGCACCTGAGCATATTTTACAAAAAGCCAATATAAAGCTAGGAGATACATACCCTTTGCCAGTTGTTGATCATAAGGCAGCACGAGAGAGAGCCCTTTGTGCATATAAAAGTATGAAAGAATTTATATAAAATACACGAGTCAATATGAATTTGATATGTACAGGTTATAATGTCTATTTACGTATTAAAGTTGTATTCATTGAAAGAGCATACGAATCATATAGAGTTTCTAAAACCTTCTATTAAAAAGGAGAATATTTATGAAAAAATCTAGTATTATAGTATTTTTACTAACATATGGTTTGTTTTATGTTTCTAGTGTTTTATTTCCTATTGATCGTACTTGGTATGATGCGTTAGAAAAGCCGTCTTGGACACCTCCTGGTATGACAATCGGAATGATATGGGCTGTATTATTTGGACTTATTGCATTATCAGTTACAATTATTTACAACAACTATGGATTCAAGCCAAAAACATTTTGGTTTTTATTCCTTTTAAATTATATATTCAATCAAGCGTTCAGCTATTTTCAATTTAGCCAAAAGAATTTGTTTTTAGCAACAGTAGATTGTTTACTAGTCGCTATTACTACGTTACTTCTCATTATGTTTTCTTCCAATTTATCTAAAGTATCGGCATGGTTGCTAATCCCGTATTTTTTATGGACTACATTTGCTACATATTTATCTTGGACCATTTATAGTATGAATTAAAGACGTAAATGAAAACTTGAGCATAATAAAAATGCTCGAGTTTTTATGTGTATGAATGGTAATCTAAAATATAGAATATATACATCTTAGGGAGGTCATCTTTGTGAAGAAATGGATGAAAATTATTCTGTACTCTTTACTAGGTATTTTACTTTATAGGAAGTATTAGTTTTTTTGTTTGGTCTCAGTTTAGTTACAAACCGACGAAAGAGGCTTTGTCGTTAGTGGATGATAAAAAAGATGAAGATTATATAGCTTTTGGAGAGAAAGATGCGAAAATAGGTGTTATTTTTTATCAAGGAGCGAAAGTAGAAGCCGAGGCTTATAGTTATTTAGGAGAAGCTCTTGCGAAAGATGGACATTTTGTAGTAATGCCTAAATTACCATTAAACTTAGCGATACTTGGAATCAATGAGGTAGATAGTGTAATTGAAAAGTATCCGGAAGTTCAAAAATGGTATGTTGCGGGGCATTCAATGGGCGGAGCTATGATTTCTAAGTATGCCTTTCAACATGAAGAAAAGGTAGATGGGATTATTTTCTTAGGTTCGTATCCTGCAGATGACTTTTCTACGAAATCGATCCCGATGTTATCAATTTATGGAGAAGTAGATGCGTTAGCAACTGTAGAAAAAATAGAGAACAATAAAAAGTTTATGTCAAAGAATACAACTATGCACATGATAAAAGGGGGCAATCATGTTCATTTTGGCATGTATGGCGAGCAAAAAGGTGATAATGCGAGTTTAATTACGCCAAAAGCACAACGAGATGAAACAGTGAAAGTAATGGAAGAATGGCTATTGAAACAATGATAATCAGTTTAATAAATCGATGGAGATTATATAAAAAAGACTCTTACATAGTAAGAATCTTTTTTTAGTAATTGCTAGCATTTTTGATGTATATCCAAATCTTGAATGGATCAATTCGCATGAAATAACCTTATTTGGGTATAAATATTAAAAAATGGAAGGAGTTTAATATGAAAAAAATGATAGTGGTTTTGTTTACTTGTAGCTTTCTTTTACTAAGTGTACAAGGGATGGCAAATGCAGAGGATTCTTCAAAAGAGATTTCCTATACAGAAAACAATGCAAGTAAAATCTTTGAAAATCCAAAAGTTTTTTATAGTAAGGTTAAAAATCATACGTATCGTTCTTTTTATGTCCCTTTTCATGACGCTGAAAATCATATACAGAAAACAGTTCTATATAAAGATTTACAATCGACTATGAAATCCGAAATAGGACCGTGGATAAGTAAGACAGCGGGTACACAAGAAAATCCTAAAATTAATCCGAATAGACAAATTTACTTAATAGCATCATGGACAGAAACAGAAAAAAAATTCCGAGTAAAATATCTTATCGCTGATGCTGAAACAAAGACGAGTCTTTGGACTGGAGAAGATAAGGGAATGAAAAAAATAAGCCGATAAAAAATCAGCTTATTTTTTATTTGTTTACTATTTTTAATTGATCTCTTATTTTCTCCGGAATATCCTTTTCTGCAATAATATCGTAAGAATAAACATATTTTCCTTTTACATGAATCTTTAAGAAAGTTTTTCTAATAAAATCATTAGGGGTGTTCGTTCCAACTTTATATTCTTTTTCATTGTTTAACTCATCAACACCTTTTAGGGCGTACATAGCTCGTCCTTTATGATGATAATCCGGAACACCATATCCTTTTGCAACCGCATATACATTTTTTTCTTCAGCAATCGGATTAAATCTGTCTAAATCCCCGCGTAATATGAAAGGTAGTAAGTATATAGGAAGACCTATTCCTATTATGCAAATTACAAATTTCTTCATGATCGTTTCTCCTCTTGTTAAATTACTTATTTTAAGTATAGGAAAAAATTCTTATGAATTTAGAAGTGAATTTCTTAAGTTTTTCTTAAATAGGTGTTTAAAGGAGGGATAACAGTGTATGGTTATTCTTTCATGCAAATCGTATTATTTTTTATCCCGCGAAAATGTTTTTTTCATTAGATAATTACTTTACCAAGAATCGGGATGTTTGCGGATACATTTATTTTTGGGATACATAATTATATTTAGAGAATACCCAGTTACAGTATTTGAACTTTTAATAAGAAGGGATGCGAAGGAATGAACTCACAGAGACAAGGCTATGCAGGCTGGTGGCAAGGCGGACATGGTGGTTGGCCGGGTGGACACGGCGGTTGGCAAGGTGGACACGGTGGTTGGCAAGGTGGACACGGTGGTTGGCAAGGCGGGCACGGTGGTTGGCAAGGTGGACATGGTGGTTGGCAAGGTGGACACGGTGGTTGGCCGGGCGGACATGGTGGTTGGCCGGGCGGACATGGTGGTTGGCAAGGCGGACACGGCGGTTGGCAAGGCGGACATGGTGGTTGGCCGGGCGGACACGGTGGTTGGCAAGGCGGACATGGTGGCTGGCAAGGCGGACATGGATATTAAAAAGATACTATAAAATCATTTTTTTATGCAAAGTTTGTATATTTAGTATGATTGTATATTTTCATTTGTATAGTAAGGATATAATGAAAACAGCAAAAAAATCCTGTGAAGTAAGGATTCTATACGTAAAATGAAAGCAGTGGAAATGTCAAAAGAACAAAAGACACCGCTTTTTATTATTCAAGGAGAACGAGACTATCAAGTTCAATCGAAAATCGAAATCCCTCTTTGGAAAGAACAACTAAAAGAACGAGGTAACGTTGATTATCGACTATATCCAAAGTTAAATCATTTCTTTACAGAGGGTGATGGGGAAATAAGTAAACCAGATGAATATTATGTCCTGCTAATATCCCCGAGTATGTTATAAATGATATTGCTGCTTGGGTGCAAGGAAGATTGCAATAAAATTAGCAACCATATGTTTTAATAAAGACTTTCTTTCTGCGATTAAAATAGAAACATTACTATTAGGTTATATTTTTTAAAAACACTCTTTGAAAAGGAGTGTTTTTTATTTTTCTAAATAGAAATTTTCTATAAAATAAGGGACATGCCTTTTACACAAATCGTTATTTGTAACACTGCTATCAAAGGAAAGTGCTCGTGACATCTCTTTAATATTCAAAAACATTAATAATCAATCGTGTGAAATTTTTTGAAAATTTAGGTTTAACATCTTTAAAATAGGTGTATTACATATTACATAACAACTAAATAAAAAATCTAAAGGAGGAAAAATACGATGCATAAGAATGAAAGAAAACCGGTGGTTCATGAATATGATAATGAACAGGAAGTAGTTATGAAAGTAAAAGAGCTAGAATTGCAAGGGATTCACCAAGATGACATTTACGTCTTAACACATGAAAAACATATAACAAAAAAGATTGCGGATGATACAAATATAAATACGATTGGAGTAAAAGAACAAGGATTGGGCACAAGTATTATCAACTTTTTCTCCAAAAAAGGGGACGAGCTCCGAAATCAAATGGAAGAAATGGGGTTGTCGAAGGAGGAAGCTAACTTATATGAAGAAAAACTAGATCAAGGGAGAATTTTACTCCTAGTAACAGATGAAACACTAACGGCGAGTGATAGGCAACCGCAAAACTATCATTCTCTCTAATAGATTGCAATAGGTAAGGTAATTATTTTAGCTTGTAGCATGGAAGAAAATAAAAGTGGAGAAGGGTGAGAAAAAATGAAACATACAATATTTAAATACGCTATGATTGGGATTACGACTGGAGTTATAGTCTCCTTATTAAAAAAGGAAAATCGGAAAGCGATACAAACAAAAGGAAAAAGCGTAAAAGAAAAATTGCAAGAAGGAAACATAAAGGAAACATTGGAGAAGGTAACCGAAACAAGTAAACAATTCTCTGTAACTGCAGCTAATGTTGCAAAACAAACATTACCACAACTGCTTACAGCCACACCAGTTGTCATTTCTACCATTAAAGACTTAACAGAAAACGAAACGAACAAAAAGAAAACAGATGAAAAGGATAACGAAATAAATCAAAACAGTAAGGACATAGACGGAGAAAAAACGAAAAATGAAAAGAAATATAGGAAAGAAGAGAGTGCTTAAATTTAATTCTAAAAAGAGAAAGTGAGGAAGAAAGTATGAAATCTCTGTATGCAATTGATGTAGGAATTGGTTTTACTAAGCGGGCATATCGACAGGATGTAGATTCTGAGGTGACGATTAAGAGTGAAGCTTCCACACTAGCCCCTGTACCTAATCATGATGAAAGTGAAGATTTAACAAAGGTAAGTTTTATAGATTTAGACTTTGCATACTATATGGGAAATGAAGCGCATCAATCTGACGCTTCATTGCTTCCTCCATTTGACGAAGAAATAGAAAATTATTATGAAAGCGAACGGTTTAAACAACAAATATTTGGTTGCATTGCAAAGGATTATAAAGAAAATGTCGTGTTACCTTTAGTTGTTACTGGGCTTCCCGTTACTTGTTTTGGTAGTCAGCATGAGCAATTACAACGTGCACTAAAAAAAGAAACTTCTGTGCAAATTGATGGAAAATTTATTACTATTACGGTGGAAAATGCTTTGATTCTTCAGCAACCGGTCGCTTTACATGCTTATTTCTTAAAAGAGGGAATCATTCAGGAGCGAGATCGTATTTTAATTATTGATGGTGGATTTCGTACATTAGAAATGACAGATATGAAACAGAATGTCATTTTAAATCATTATGAGACAGAGCTAGGATGTAGCAAGCCTTTGAAAAATATTAAGAATATCGTGCAGAATCATGCGGGGGAAAGTAATCAATTGCATATTAACGATATGCCAAACATATTAGAAAAAGGATATGGAGGTCGAGAAGAAGATCCTCAGACAAGTCAGGTTCATACTTTAATTCAAAAAGAGTTGGATGCACACTTCCAAGACGTTATGCGTGTATTACAAGAACAATTTAAATTAGAACAGTACGATACTATTATTTGGACAGGAGGAATAGTAGATCTCCACAAAAAACGAATTGAAAAAATACAAGGTGAAATTTCTTCTTTCCGTATGGTAGACGCTTCGAAAGAGGCTGCACTTCATGGATATTATATGATTGGAAGTCAAGTATTTGACGACATCACTAATCAATCTGTATATGAATCTAAGTTATAATAACGACCGAAATGGAGTTCTTTGAATAGACGTGCCAAATTATGTAGCTTCTTTTCCACATATAAAAATGCTTTATAAGAAAAGATAAAAAGTGCTTATATAGAGGAAATGTTTAAAATTGCGAATAAAAATAGCTAATATATAGGGGGTCTTCCTTTTAATAGAATAAGACCTCCTATGCCATTTATCCCGCTTTAATGGGCAGTAAGACCCCCACCTCAAAATTCAGCGAAAGCAAAGAATTTAGGTGGGGGTCGGGCTCCCATAAAAGTCCGATTGGTGAGGGCTAATAATCAGTGGGGCATGAAGAAAACCCCCACTGATTAAAGTTTCACTTTATTTTGTAATTTAGTTGATCTAAAAACTTTTCCTCCAAGACATGAATACCTACATACAAATTTCATATTACGGATATGATTCGATCAAACATAAAACTATTTAGAAAGGAAGAATAATATGGAATGCATAAAAATGCCGAAATGGAGTTGGTATCATGTGAAAACTAGTGAGCTTGAAAAACTTTCTTCTATAATTCCTCGTGATGTAACATCTTATTTCTCTCAATTTGTAAAGAAAATAAGTTCTCCTTGTGAAAATGGATTATATGTTTATACGTTATCATCAAGTCAAACTTGTGTATATGGTTCGTTTTTATATGATCAAGATAAAAAGGACGCCAAAATTCAAAAATTTCTTCATTATTTCGTAGCTCATGGAATACTCATAACGGTTCAGGAAAAAGAGGAAGGGGACTTTCAGAAATTAATACATAAGGCCTCTTTTAGTGCGAAAAATTGTAATAGTTCCGCTGAAGGATTATGTGCTATTTTATCAATGTTTATATCTCACTACTTGCGAAAGGTTGACTATTTCGAAAACAATTTCAGAAATGTATTATGGGATTTTTATCATCATAATAACATAGCAGTTTTAGAAAGAATTTATCATATTCGTCATGAATTATTTATGAACACACATGTGTTTCGCTTAATACAAGAAGTGTTACAAGGCCTGAAAGAAGCTTGGTTAGAAAACTTAACAAACACTCTTTGTTATAAGCAAACAAACGTAAAATTAGAGCGTGGATTACAACTTGTTAAAGAGTACCAAGAAGAATTGGACACGATGATTCATTTACAAGAAGTTGTTTCTTCACATCGTGGGAATGAGATTATGAAAGCTCTTACTGTATTAACTGCTGTAAGTACGCCTTTGACGGCCTTAGGAGCATTGTGGGGGATGAATTTTAAATATATGCCTGAACTAGAATGGAAATATAGCTATTTAATCGCTCTCTTATTTATCATTTTTACAACAGGTGGTATGTATTTGTATATGAGAGTGAAAGGATGGACAGGTGATTTATTACGAGTAAAGAAAAAGAAATCTTTTTTTAAATCTAATTAATCTTGTTTATAAAATATATGATAGATATATAGTTAGTAATATTTATTAATTGGGATAGTATCATTTCGATTTTACAATAGAGATATCGCTGCTTTCAGCAAAACAGACTTCAGAGGCGATTTAGCCAAGATTAATATACCTACCCTTGTTATTGATGATGATTCAGATGCAACTGTACCATTTGAATATAGTGGGAAATTAACACATGAAGCATTCCTATTATTCTTAAAGGACTGATTAAAACTATATCATTGTTAATTGATACATGATAAATAATTTGCAATTCCATCATATTTTTTCTAATAAATGGAAATACATAAAGGTGAATAATTTTGAGGAGGTTTTCAATTATGGAAGAAAACCAGGACATGAATTCTCTAGAGGAACAAGACATGAAACGTGAGACATTGACAACACGACAGGGGCACCCTGTGAAGGATAATCAAAATATCCGAACAATTGGGAATCGTGGTCCAGCAACACTTGAAAATTATCACTTCATCGAAAAAATTTCTCATTTTGATCGAGAAGAGGTTCCGGAACGTGTAGTACATGCGCGAGGAGCTGGAGCATTTGGGTATTTTGAAACGTATGGAAAAGTTGGAGATGAGCCGGTAGAAAAATATACTCGTGCGAAAGTATTTTCAGGGGCTGGTAAAAAAACGCCGTTAATGGTTCGTTTTTCTACAGTAGCTGGAGCTAAGGACTCACCAGAAACAGCAAGGGATCCACGAGGCTTTGCAGTGAAAATGTATACGGAAGATGGTAACTGGGATTTAGTAGGGAATAATTTAAAAATTTTCTTTATTCGTGATGCGATGAAGTTCCCAGATATGATTCATGCGTTTAAGGTTGATCCGGTTTCGAATGTGGCGAATCCTCAGAGAATGTTTGATTTTGTTTCTCGTACCCCGGAGGCAACGCATATGATTACATTTTTATTTTCTCCATGGGGTATTCCAGCAACATATCGCCATATGCAGGGATCTGGTGTAAACACTTATAAATGGGTAAATGAAAAAGGCGAAGCGGTATTGGTGAAATATCACTGGGAGCCGAAGCAGGGAATTCGAAATTTAACACAAGAAGATGCAAACAGTATTCAAGCAATGAATGTTAGTCATGCAACACAAGATTTATATGAAGCAATTGAGCGCAAAGATTATCCAGAGTGGGAGCTATTTGTACAAATTATGGAGGATGATTATCATCCAGAACTCGATTTTGATCCTCTTGATGATACGAAGCTTTGGCCAGAGGAGCAGTTCCCATGGTTACCAGTAGGACGTATGGTTCTTGATCGTAATCCAGTTGATTACAATTCAGAGATTGAACAAGCTGCTTTTGGTACAGGAGTACTTGTTGATGGCATGGACTTCTCAGACGATAAAATGCTACAAGGTCGTACTTTCTCTTATTCAGATACGCAACGTTACCGCGTTGGTGCAAACTATCTACAATTACCTGTTAATGCACCTAAAGCACCTGTTCGTACAAATCAACATCGTGGTCAAATGGATATGCGTAATCCGAAAGAGTCTGGAGAAAATCCGCATATTAACTATGAGCCATCTATGCTGGGTGGTTATAAAGATGCAAAACAAGAAAAGCACCATCCACACCAACCAACTTACAATGCGGCTGCTATGAGTGCACCAATCGATCGTCCTAATAATTATGGTCAAGCAGGTCACACGTATCGTAGTTTTGAGGAGTGGGAAAGAAATGAGTTGGTTAAAAATCTATCTGAAGCACTTGCAGTATGTGACAAAAGAATTCAGAATGCGATGATTGAACACTTCACACAAGCTGATGAAGATTATGGCCGTCGTGTTAAAGAAGGTATTGAAAAGAAAATGAAAGAAGCTAAAACGGAAAACAAACTTCCGGGCCGCGAAGTAAGTAAATCAAAATATGGTCAAGGGTCATTAGCTGCAAACGAAGCAACAAAAGATGCAGTGAAGAAAAGCCATGAATCAGATGCTTATTAATTGAAGTGAGCACAGTAGAATACCTAGAGCTTCCGTGAAAATAGTTAGGTAGCCTTCCATATGATTGTTAAAATGTTTTTTTTATATGAGAAGTACTAAATATCATAAGATAGTTCATAAACAAATAAAAAATAAAGTTTCAAAAAGATGCTCTTGGATAAATCCAGGAGCATCTTTTTGAATGCGGCGTAGTGCACCACTGTAACCAATTTAAAGAATCGAAATCTTCCATAACGAAATTTTTATTCATTTTTAAATGGTGATATTGAGTTAAGTTTATAAATATCCATTCGTTTCGAATTGAATATTCTTCTTAACAGCTAAAATTTATGGATTAGAGTTTTTTAGGTTTCTTAGGTGGATTGCTATATTACTATCAAGATAATGTTTTGAATAATTCTCAAAACAAAGAAATGTACATGTTCTTGTTTGTGTAGTGAAGTTTCTTAAGTTGAGAGAGGGCCTTTATATCCTAATCCAAAAGTGTAGACTACCACCTACGAATAATCATCTCCTCTTAAAATTGTTGTTTTACATCTTCAAATTTTTGAAGAAGAAGTGTTTTGTTGGGAAATGATAAAATCTTATTAATTTTTATAATTAGTAGAATTTTTATAGAAATAATTCTCTTAATATATTAAAATAACATTGTATTATGTAAGATTTTAATTAGGGGAGAGAAATTTTATGTTGAAAAAAATCATTCCAGTTGCTTTAGCAATAAGTACAGTTACTTTTACTAGTGTATTCGCTGTACCTTCAGCCCAAGCAAGTACAGAACCAAACCGCTACATAGATGTACAAATGCTCGGGATTAACGATTTTCATGGGCAACTAGACACAGTAAAAAAAATTAACAATAAAGATGCAGGGGGAATCGAGTACTTAGGGGCTTATTTACGTGATCGTGAAAAACAAAATCCGAATACATTAAAAGTACATGCTGGCGATGTTGTTGGAGCAAGTACTCCTGTTTCAGCATTATTACAAGACGAACCTACCATTGAATTTCTAAATGATTTAAAATTCGATGTTGGAACGATAGGAAATCATGAATTTGATGAAGGTGTTGAAGAAATGAACCGCCTTATTTATGGTGGATACCATGAGAAAACAGGGAAATTTAAAGGAGCAAAATTCCCATATGTTGCCGCAAATTTCTATAATAAATCCACCGGTCGTTTATTTTTACCACCATTCACTATAAAAAAGGTACAAGGAGTTCCTGTTGGATTTATCGGAGTCGTAACAACGGATGTGCCTAATCTTGTTATGCCTACTATGCTAAAAAATGTAGAAATTACAGATGAAGTTGAAGCTATTAACAAATCCGTAAAGCAATTAAAAAAACTAGGTGTTAAATCTATCGTTGTTCTTGCACATAACGGGGGGACAACAGATGGGAACGGCGTAACAAATGGTGATATCGTCCGATTAGCAAATGAGACTGATCCAGAAGTCGATGTTATTTTTGGTGGGCATAGCCACACTTATGTAAATGGAACTGTTAATAATAAACTTGTCGTACAAGCAAATTCTTACGGTATGGCTTTTGCTGATGTTGATGTAAAGATTGATCGTAAAACACAAGATATTGTTGAGAAAAAAGCAGAAATTGTTACAACTTACCATGAAGGCATGGAGCCTGATAAAAAAATAAAGAAGAAGATGGAGAAATATCAAGCAAAAATCGCACCTCTTGTTAATGAAGTTGTAGGTAAGTCTATTGCTCCACTAGATCGCAAACTAAATACGGCTGGTGAATCTACTCTTGGAAATTTAGTTGCTGATGCCCAGCGTGCAACAATGCAATCTCAAATTGCACTTATGAATCCTGGTGGTATTCGTAATGACTTAGATGCTGGTGATATTACATGGGGAGAGATATATGGTATTCAACCATTCGGAAATCAATTAATAAAAGTAAATTTAACGGGTCAAGATATTCGTGATATTTTAAATCAACAATGGCAAAAAGACATAACAAGAATGCTTCAAATTTCAGGGATCCAATACACTTGGGATGCAAACAAACCTAATGGAGAAAAAGTAACAAGTATTCGCCTAACAAATGGAGAAGAAATGATTCCTTCTAAAACTTACAGCGTCGTTGCGAACGCATTTTTAGCTTCAGGTGGAGATGGATTTGTATCCTTTAAAAACGGTAAAGATGCTGAAACAGGACCAACTGATTTTGAAGCATTAGTAGATTACATAAAAAAATCAAAAGAACCAATTCAGTCTATTATTGATGGAAGAATTCAAAAAATAAATTAGGTTTTTATTAATCTCAAAAAAATAGATTACCTATGCACTATACTTTTTTGTGTGCAGGTAATCTATTTTTTTGATTTGAAATAGAGTTTTACCGTGGCTAATAGGTATACCGTCTAGATGCAGAATGCCGAAAAAAATGAAATTCGTATAATTGCTAATTCATCCGTAACTATCATTGTTTTGTTTGATAGCAATGGAGTACGGCCACAGATCCATCAACTTAAGAGTTGGGACTATTCTAGAGATTAAAAGCACGTTAGCATTTTCTTAATTAATGGGAAAGAGTGACATACTTTTTAGGAATATGCATAAAAAACAAGGGTGTCATTATTTGCCGAAGATTTATCTCAATAAAAGTCTCCCAATACACTTAATCAATTCACTAAATTAGAGTTGAGTTTTTGGTAAGAAGGGAGCCATATGTTTCGAAAGAAATGTAGAAATTTCTATAATAGTTTCCTTCAGTTCCTTATCTAGCTTGAGTGCATCTGGGAGTAGTATCGCCTATCAAATTAAGACCATAGACAAGATGAACTTTCATCTATTAGAACTGAAATATTCTTAATATAGAGGCATACTAGATTATGATGTTTTTCCGTAACAAATATAGTTAAAAATTTCAGGTTTAGAGAGAATTATAAAGGGTATACATACAATATAAAGAGTTGATTGGAGATGAATTTTATGGTGAATGAGTCTATAAAATTTGTATTCTTACTTTAAATAAAAAGGGGGCTAGTATACATGAATAAATGGTTAATAAATAAAAAAATCCTATTTGTTTTGTAAACGAGGGGCGTGTGGAAAATGAAAAATATGAAACGCAAGCTAGGAACCTTTGCACTCACAATGACTGGGATTGGCTCGATTTTAGGGTCTGGCTGGTTATTTGGTGCATGGAAGGCTGCTAAAATATCAGGAGGGGCCGCTATCTTTTCTTGGCTCTTAGGAATGATTGTAATATTATTTATTGCCTTACCATATAGCGAGTTAGGAGCTATGATTCCGGAGGCTGGCGGAATGGTAAAATATACCCAATACTCACATGGAGATTTCGTAGGATTTATTGCTGCATGGGCGAATTGGATAGCCATCGTCTCAGTTATTCCAGTTGAAGCTATAGCCTCAATACAATATATGAGTTCATGGCCTTGGGAGTGGGCAAGTTGGGCCAAGGATTTAGTAGACAATGGGATGTTGACTTCAAAAGGTCTTGCAGCTGCTTCTTTACTTATTATTATATATTTCTTTTTAAACTATTGGACTGTTAGTCTATTTGCAAAAGTAAATTCTCTAATTACTATATTTAAAATCGTAATTCCTGGTCTTACAATTGGTGCATTGCTATTCGTTGGATTTCATGGAGAAAACTTTACTAGTCAGCAGGACTTTCATGTATCTAATTGGTCAAATGTATTAACTGCTATGGCAACATCCGGTGTTATTTTTGCATTCAATGGTTTTCAGAGTCCAATTAATATGGCTGGTGAAGCAAAGAACCCAGGGAAATCCATTCCTCGGGCAGTTGTAGGATCTATTTTAATTTCAACTATAATATATGTATTATTACAAATTGCGTTTATCTGCGTTATAAATCCTAATATAATAATTAACGGATGGTCAAATTTAAATTTAAATTTCAATTCACCATTTGCTGATTTAGCAATAGCACTAAATATTAATTGGTTAGTTATTGTATTATATTTAGATGCTTTTGTATCCCCTTCTGGTACAGGTACTACTTATATGGCAACCACATCACGCATGCTGTACGGAATGGAGAAGAATGGATATTTCCCTAAAGTTTTTGGGAAATTACATCCTACATATGGTGTGCCTAGATTTGCCATGATGTTTAATTTAATGATTTGTTTTGTTTTTTTATTTTTATTTAAAGGATGGGGTGTTTTAGCTGAAGTGATTTCAGTAGCTACATTAATTTCATATGTTACTGGACCAATAACAGTAATGACTCTGAGAAAAACTGCACCTAATTTTCAACGTCCTTTCTATATAAAGGGATTAAACATTATCGCACCTTTAGGGTTCATTTTTGCATCATTAACATTATATTGGGCAAAGTGGCCGTTAACAGGAGAAGTAATGTTTATTATACTTATGGGCTTACCTATATATTTTTATTATCAATTAAAAACAAAATGGGTTGGATTTAAGAAGAATTTTTTAGCTGGATTATGGATTGTGGGGTATTTATTATTTATGATTTGTATATCGTACATTGGAAGTGAAAAATTTGGTGGGTTAAATATTATAACTTATGGATGGGATATGGTACTTATTTCAATTGTTTCATTTCTATTTTATAGATGGGCTATAAATAGTGGATTTAAAACAAAAGATCTACAGGTAGCACAGAAGATTAATGGTAGAATTAGTTGAATAATATACATAAATTAGAAAAAATGATTTATTTGAGGAATAAAGAATTTGTATGTATTTAGAAAGTATAGTTAAATGATTTCTTTAAGTAACAGGAGCAGCTAGCAAAGGCTAACTGCTCAACTCTCGACCAAGGGAGCTAGAGTTGGGAAAATATTCAAAGCTGACTTTTTAAAGTCTTATATAGTATCGAGAAAACGTGGGTCGTATTTGTATGAAACATAAAAGAGTAGTTAATAAAAGTTAATTGCTAAGCCTTCGAGTAAGAAGGGAAAACAAAAACTGTATTTGCATTACTAACGGAATGTTGCGTTTTATTCATAGAGAAAATGCATAAAATTCTATATTGCATGGGATAAGCGATGTAGCTCTGTTGGAAGACAGAGTGAATGAATCCAAAAAAATCTAGACAACTTTCTGAACAAACGTTTATCCCGCTTTAATGGACAGTAAGACCCCCACCTCAAAATTCAGCGAAAGCAAAGAATTTAGGTGGGGATCGGGCTGCCCATTAATGTCCGATTGGTTCAACTAATAATTAGTGGGGGATGAAGAAAATCCCACTGATTAAAGTTTCACTTTATTAGCGCTTCAAGTACTTTAACGGAATTTGAAATAAAAATTATGGGTTAATGGTATGAATGTATACCAAAAACTATTACGTGAAAAGTATGTATTAAATGGTGAAGGTAAATTAAATGAAAATGTATCTTGAACAGAAGACACTATATAGTGTAATACTTATAAAAAAACAGTTCATTTAACTAAAAAGGACAGTTAAATGAAATATAACCGTTCCTAATTATAGGAACGGTTATAAATTTATCATGTGCTGGAGGTCAATCCGAATGGCATGGACTACCGTTGCTAAATAGTATGGACATGGAATTTAATGAGTATACGTAATAATAGCAAACAATAATAGTGGAAGCCGTAACGAATTATTAGTTCGTGATGCTGAAAGTGCAATCGATCAAATGAAATATAAAATCGCACAAAATTTCACTATATAACTTGATGGTCGATTCACTCGCTAATTATATAGTGTATGGATTAGAAGGAGGGATTATAATCTCTCCTTTTTTAATGGGAAAAATCTATGCTCAAATGGTTTTCAAGAAATTTTAAGTAAAAGTACAAACTACTCTTCTAGATAGAAAGAACTGAGCTAATAGTTAGAAATTCATTATTTTGATAAGAACATATTTAATAATAAAAAGTAGTTAGCAAAAGCTAACTACTCGGTAACCAATTTGTTCTAAAACAGGTTAGTTATATTTTGGACACATCTTTAAGAAAATATACAACATAACTAAAAACAGTAATCTATGTTAATTGCTTTAACAAACAAAGCAACAAGGGTCTAGTATTAATTGTAAAATAAATTAATTATTAAGTATTCACGATGTTAAAAACATAACAAAAGACATGTTTTATACCAATTTCGCTTCCTAATTGTTTATTACATTTAATAATATAAATAATTTTATTAAAATAAATGATGCAACGCAAATTAATTTAACTGCCGTAGATGTTGAAGAGTTAACTTGAAGGGGTAAGGAAGCTGTTTACTATTGCTTAGAAGAAATATCAGAATAGGTTTTTATAAGGGAAAAGCTTCATTTCGTTTATATCAAAATTTTTTGGGGAAAGAGATAAATGGTAGAAAGAATGAATAGATAAACAAATTCTCAAAAATCATTATTACGTAGGGGGAAATCTATGGATAAGATAATAACGTTAATTTAAAAATTTCTTTTTTTATTTTTAACGTATTATTCTCGGAATAACATAATTCCTCCAAATAAAAGGGGAAATCAAATGTGAAATCATCGATAGATAGTATTCAAAAAAGTAAAAAATTAAAAAATCAAGAAAAGGGAGAGAGAGCAACATGGAAATCAATGTCTATGTTTCTAGTTCCCTTGCTTTTAAGTAACATATTACAATCAGTTGGACAATTATTTGGTATGGTGGTAGTTGGACGATGGCTTGGTGTGAATGAATTAGCTGCCATTTCAGCATTTTTTCCATTATTCTTTTTACTTGTTTCGTTTGTAATTGGGATTGGATCGGGTAGTTCGATTTTAATTGGTCAGGCATTTGGAGCCCGTAATGAAGATCGTTTAAAAGCCATTGTTGGTACGACGTTAACATTTACCTTTATAATAGGCGTTATTTTGGCAATAGCGGGAAATGTATTTGCTCTGAACATTATGCGTTTTATGGGTACGCCAGAGAATATAATTGATATGAGTGTGCATTATGCGCGTATTTTATTTATTTCTATGCCAGTTTTATTTCTATATTTCTCCTATACAACGTTTATACGAGGTACAGGAGATTCTAAGACACCGTTTTATTTCTTAATTGTTAGTACAGTCTTAAATATAATTCTATTACCTATTCTAATTTTTGGTTGGCTAGGAATACCCAAACTTGGTGTGTATGGAGCTGCCTATGCTTCTGTTATCTCGACCGTTGTAACATTTATTGTTATGCTTATGTATTTGAAGAAGAAGAATCATCCACTGCAATTAGATGAGACTGTACGGAAATATCTTCGTATGGATTGGGATTTATTAAAACTATTATTACGCCTTGGAATTCCAGCGAGTATTAATATGATTCTTGTTTCGTTATCTGAGATTGCGGTAATCGCATTTGTGAATCGTTTCGGTTCTGATGCGACTGCTGCATATGGGGTTGTAAACCAGGTTGCAAGTTATGTTCAGATGCCTGCGGTTAGCCTTGGAATTACGGTATCTATTTTCGCTGCGCAATCTATTGGTGGGAAACAATTTAACCGATTACAGGAAGTTATTCGTGCTGGAATTATTATGAATTATATAATTGGTGGTATACTAATCGCTTTTATTTACTTGTTTTCAAGAGAAATCTTATCGTTATTCTTAACGAACACGAATACAGTTGAAATTGCGCATAGTTTGGTGATGATTACACTTTGGAGTTACTTAATTTTCGGTCATGCTCAAATTATTGGTGCAACAATGCGAGCAAGTGGAACTGTATTATGGCCCACTATTATCGGTGTCGTATCAATATGGCTTGTAGAAGTCCCTGTTGCTTATTACCTTTCTTATCATACAAATCTTGGTATAAAAGGAATATGGATTGGGTATCCAGCAGCATTTATTGTAAGTTTACTTTTGCAATATGGATATTATAAACTTTCATGGAAGAAGAAACGAATTTCACGACTTGTTAGTTAGAATAGAAGGTGAAAAATGATATTCTCTTATAAGTTGTCAGTTTTAGGAGTATGACTATAACATCATCAAACGAATAAAACCGAGTTACCCTCAAACGGGAGTATGTTGGTTGTAATTGTAAATTCAATTTCATCCTTTCATAGTTATCTTTAGAAGTTCAACTCAATTTTTCATGTTGGGGAAGAATATATTTCTTGAATTAATAGGAATAGGACAGATTATATTTCGTTTTGAGATTACGGACAATAAGGAGTTAAAAAAGTCAAAACAGCTACATGCTATGTAGCTGTTTTGGCTTACATAAATTTAATTAGTAACCAGAGTCTTCTGAAGTAAGGTTATCTATCATTTTATAATCGTATTTTTGTAATGGTTTCTCAGCAGGCCCTTCAAGTACTTCTCCTGTATATGAGAATCGCGAACCATGGCACGGACAATCCCAAGAACGTTCTCCATTGTTCCATTCAACTTCACATCCAATATGGGTACAAGTTGTATCTACAATATGAAGCTTACCTTCTGCATCTTTATAAGCTCCTTTTCTATGTCCATCAATATCAACGACAGCCCCTTCATCGTTAGATAAATCACGAATACATTTTTGTGGAATCTCTAACTTTCCTTTAATTAAGTGACCAACAACATTGGCATTTTCGACTAAGAAGTTCTTTAAACTTGGATTCATATGGAAACGGGAGGGAGTATATAATTCCCGAAATTTGTTCTTTTCTTTTAATATGATATCTCGGAATAAAAGAGTAGCTGCAGTTCCATTAGTCATACCCCATTTTCTGTATCCAGTGGCAATTAATATGTTTTTTTGATCAGATGTGATTTCACCGATATAAGGAATTTTGTCTAGTGTAATTAAATCTTGTGCTGACCAACGATATGGGATATTTTCAAGGCCGAAAACTTGTTGTCCGAATATTTCTAGTGCTTCATAATGTTTTAATGTTTCGCCGCCTTGTCCCGTTTTATGACTTTCTCCAGAGATAAGAATGAATTCTTCTCCATTAATTGTTGTGGAACGGAGAGAACGTGTCGGTTCATCTACACTAATATACATACCACCTGGATAATTTGTTCTTGTCTTAGCAGCAATTATATAAGATCGGTCTGCATGCATTCTTGTAGAGTAAAGTCCTGCACCTTCATAAAAAGGGAAATGGGAACAAGAGAGAATATACTTCCCTGTAATTTGAGCTCCTCCACGGGTAAGAACCACAGGTTGCTCGCCTGTTTTTATATTTACTGCTGTGGTATTTTCAAAGATGTATCCACCTTTTTCTGTAATTATATTTGAAAGATGGGCTAAATATTTAAGTGGATGGAATTGTGCCTGATTTCTCATAACAAGTGCATTATGTATTTTTAAATCAATAGGAAGTTTGTTTACAAGCTCGCCTTCAATATGAAGCTCTTTATAAGCTTCTGCTTCTTTTTCTAACTTATATGCATATTCTTCTGTTGTGGCATACAGATAAGCATCTTGTTGAGTGAAATCGCAATCGATTTGATGTTTATTAATTGTAGTTTGAATGAATTTTAAAGCATCGATGTTTGCTTCGTAATACAATCTTGCGGTAGTTCTTCCGGTATATCTGATAAGCTCTTCATAAATCATATCATGTTGAGCAGTAATTTTAGCTGTCGTATGTCCAGTCGTTCCATTTAATAATTTGTCTGCCTCTATAACAGCGACTTTTAGACCTTCATTTACTAAAAGATAGGCAGAAGTAATGCCAGTAATTCCTCCTCCTACAATAATAACATCGACCTGCATGTCATTTTCTAAGGAAGGGTATTCAGGTAAATGAATACTGCTCGTCCAGTAAGATTCAGCATTATGTGGTAATTTCCCATCGTAATTATCGTTATTCTTCAATATAAATCCTCCATCCAAAGTTTTATAGTTCTATTATTTCCACTTATTGAAGAGGTAAACTTTGAGTCTAGAAAATAGCAAATTGTGATTGGACGCGTATTCAATTTATCTGTACTTTTGTATAAATAGAAACAAGTGATTTTAACAACATTAGGAATGGTTCGTGCAGTGTAATTTCATTTGTGTGATATAGCAAGAAGAATAATCGCATTAGAAAAAATCAGCAATGTAACCTGTTAAGCGTAAAACGAATCTTCAATATGTAAAGCGCAAAAAAACACTGAAGCGAAAAGCATTGGTGCTTTTGCGCTTTCGGGCATAGATGCTACTTCAACCCTATTATAGAAGCGATTTCGAATGTAAGGAATTTGTAAGGGATAGGTAAGAAAGAAGAGATTTTCATTGTGTAGGATAAAAATATAAGGAGGCGTGAAAGGGGGATAAGTACGGCCTACATATAAAACAATCAGTAACAAGAGTGTTTTGTGAAAACAATGAGTACAATGATTGCAAATACATTGTTGCCTTTTCATCAGTGGGAGAATGGATAGTTGTGTGGTTCGTATAGGACACTGCTATCAACTATCTATACAATTTTAATAGAAGAGAGGAATTCTTTATGAAAACACGCAGTAAAATTACATGTGCAAGTCTAGCACTTTTAATAGCTGGAAGTTCTCTGTTATACGTAACACCAACATCCATTGTAAAAGCAGAACCTACGCAAAATGTATCTAGTTCGTTAAAAACAAGTACGCAAAGTAATCGTACTTCCGTTAAGAAAGCAATGCGAGATGAACTGCAACTTGGATACCCGGGAATACTCGCTAACATTTCTAAGGGTGGTAAAACTTGGGGTTATACTGCTGGGATAGCGGATCTGAGAACTAAGAAACCAATGAAAGCAGATTTTCGCTTTCGCATTGGCAGTGTGACGAAAACGTTCATTGCAACAGTGCTCCTTCAATTATCTGGAGAGAACCGTTTGAATCTAGATGACTCCATTGAAAAATGGTTGCCTGGTGTCATTCAAGGAAACGGATATGATGGTAACCAGATTACAATCCGGCAAATCATGAATCATACAAGTGGTATTGCTGACTATATAAATTCAAAAGACTTTGATATTACGGATATAAAAAAATCGTATACAGCTGAAGAATTTGTAAAGATGGGGATTTCTCTTCCCCCAGACTTTGCTCCAGGAAAGGGTTGGTCTTATTCAAACACAGGATACGTATTACTGGGGATGCTTATTGAAAAAGTAACAGGAAACAGTTATGCGGAAGAGGTTGAAAATCGGATTATTGAACCGCTTGATTTGTCAAATACATTCCTACCTGGCAATTCAAGCGTGATTCCAGGCACCAAGCATGCCCGTGGCTATTTGCAACTAGACAAAGCGAGTGAGCTAAAAGACGTTACTTATATTAACCCAGGTAGCTCGGATGGAGATATGATTTCTACTGCTGACGACTTAAACAAATTTTTCTCTTACTTACTAGGTGGCAAATTACTGAAGGAACAGCAATTAAAACAAATGCTTACTACAGTTCCTACAGAAAGAGAGGGAACTGGATATGGTCTTGGAATACTTGAAATTAAGCTTCCAAATGGAGTCTCGGTATGGGGACATAGGGGAGCCGTTCCAGGGTTTTCCACTTTTGTTGGTGGAACACTTGGAGGTAAACATACACTCGCTATCAATGCGAACAGTTTAAACATTAATAATCCGGAATTTTTTAAAGATATTTTACTTACTGAATTTAGCAAGTAGACAAAAAGGAAAAACGGAAAAATTTTGTCATTTGTAATTTCAATCAGAATGGATTATCGCTTGAAATGAGTATAGAGGGGATTAAGTATATAGAAACAATTAAGCTAAGCATGAAGGAGGGCTAAGTAAAAGGATTTGTTTATACATTGGCCAATTAAAACAGCAACACATATAATGAGTGATTAGTATGTATATAGTATTGCATTTGTGTTGGTATCGTCACGGATTGTAAATTTGTATAAGGTACGAAGTCTAATTTAAGACTTCGCACTTTTGCTGTTTAATAGCTTTTATTACGAAGCTATTAACAATAGAAAAAAGGAGAATGTAACTAGTTATGTGGATACTACTGTATGATTGGTGCAACAAATTGTGACTCTAACGTATTTGAAAGGCCTGATAAATTCAACGTTTATCGTCCTGACATTGATATTAAAAAGGCATTTAGTGGTACTGCAAGACATCTTGCTTTTGAATCAAGTATATATAATTGTGCAGGAGCAGCATTTGCAAAATTAGAAATTGAAATAGATTCAACGATCAAAGATAATATTAGCGGAAAAAAATTGAGGGACATTAAGGATTTTGTGAAGAGGACTTCAAAAATGAAATAACATGGTAATATGCTATATTTCTATTATTAATTGAAAGTTATTATCCTATAAATTCAGTCATTTATTATATAACTGAGTACATAAAAAATGAGCTGAAATCTAATAAATAACGTAAAAGCTAAAAGATTTTCGCTTTGAGAACATCTCAAAATATTAAATTGATGGTAACTTTGTTGTATCTCTTTAAACATACCTATATTAAAACCCAAATTTCTCAATTGAATGCTGAGATATTTGGTTTTTTCTAAAGTAATCAATTTTTTAAAAAATTTTTAGAAATTTAAACATAAAGTATTGTATACATGTAAGTATGATTAAAAATGAAAAGTTGTAAATGCTAAATTTAATTAAATAAGCTTTACTCTCTTTACCATTGGCCTGAGTGAATAGTTTATAGGAAATTACACTGGCTAAAGATGCGATAATTGTTCCAAGCCCTCCAATATTTACTCCTAGTAATAAAGCTTTCCAATCAGAAGTAAAGTTTGATAGAAGAATTGAAGTAGGAAAATTGCTAATCAATTGACTCAAAAATATGGAACTAAAGAAGACTGAAGTATCTCCTCTTAAATTAGCGCGAGCAAATGTCTCCAGCGCATCAGAATGGGAAATGTTTCCGATAAAAATAAAAAAACAGACAAAGGTTATTAGAAGAAAGTAATCGATCTTAAATAGTAAGTTTCTATCTAACGTAAATGCTGCCACCAATGTAACTATTAGCGCAATGTAATAATTAATGAAACCAAAAATGGATGCAATGATAGTGATAAGTATCAAAATCCAGATGGTCATGCCCATCAACTTAAGAATTTTCACTACCCCCAAGTGACAAAAAACGTTATTCTTTCTAAAAAGCTAGCTAGAAA